>DJNB01000058.1 GCA_002435545.1 Lachnoclostridium sp. UBA6475 | reverse complement strand
CGCTTGCCGAAACCGCTGCCTTCACTTCGTAGACACCCGGTTCTTTCGGAAGACCGGTTATAAAATCTCCTGCCTCGCCGCTGTCCTTTTTCTCCCGGTAAAAATAGGTAAATGTTCCGCTGTAACTCTCGTCATTTTTTAAAGTTACAGACAGGTTTGGTAACTCTCCTGCCTCCACTGCACGTCCGGTATATATGTATGTATCCTTCTCTTTCGCCCAGCGAACCACGGGTTCTGCCTGCGTTACGGTAACCTCCAGACTGGTATCCAGGTATACCGTATCGTCTTCCACAACATATCCTTTCACCTTAGAATAATCTACTTCGTCGGCATCCGCCGGAGCAAATCTGGCTTCATAGTCTGCTGTACCCAGAGAGTTCAACTTGACAGACGAATCCTTCCATGTCCAGCCTTCCGGTAAGTCTACCTCGTTCAGACTTTGTCCATAGGTCGCTGTCAGTCCGTCCACCTTCTCTGCCTCTGTGATGTCAGCCCACTTCTTTGTCTTTACAGTTATTTCGGCTGCATCCGAAGCCGCATAACTACCCTTTCCTGCATATCGTACGTGGATCGTATACTCCGTATCCGGCGTCAGTCCGGTAAATATTCCGTTACTTTCACTCTCCCATGAACCACCGGAACTATCCGTCACAAATTCCAATTTTCCATAATTTACCATCCCTTCGATACCGGAGATCTCGATGGTTTCTGCGCCCACTTTCACTTTTCCGTTTAAATCCGGTGTAGGGGCTTTATCTCCGTATTCTGCAATTGCCGCAACAACATTTGCCGGCATGGTAAACGCAAGCGGCGATGTCCTCTGTATCGGAACATTCGCTCCATTAACCGACCATCCGATCAATCCTTTGTTCTCATAAGTTTCCGGATCTGCATATATAACTGCTCTATCCTTATAAGCAAAATAATAAATTTTATCCGACCATATTGTTGTTTCTTCCTCCGTAACACCATCCAGCTTTCCATTTGTAAGCAACCTGTACTTCGGCTGATTACCGGTTACTTCGTCTGCACTTGCAGAATCCATTTCTCCGGCGACTTTGATCGTACCCTTATTGGTAATGGTCTTTCCCTCGCCAACCGTCAGCGTAGTGCCTTCCGGTACAGAAAGCGTCTGACCCCCGGTAATTTCAAAATCCATGGCAGTCGTTACATTGCCATATATCCTGCCATCAGATCCATCCATGGAGATGATGTTCGTCCAACTGTCTGAATCATCCTGCTTGTAAATACCTTTTTTCATACCATCACTGCTGCTTGCAAAAATAAACGGGGAATTTTCAATCGTGAGCGTTGGTTTCCCTACAAAGTTGTTACACTTTCCCGGCCCGATACCACTTCCCATATTACTGGCTGCCTTTATCACTCCCCCTGTAATGGTAATGCCGCTTCCGAAAGCCGTCGCGCCCTCTCCACCACCGATTCCGGCTCCATAATTACCGGTTGCGTTGATCTCTCCTCCGCTGATGGTTACCTCACCCCTTGTATCCTTTCCGCTGCCGATTCCGGCTCCATAATTACCGGTTGCATTAATCTTTCCTCCGCTGATGGTTACGATACCTACTATACCATCCCCGCATAGGTATCCACTGCCGATTGCAGCTCCATCTCCCTTACCAATTGCGTTGATTTCTCCTCCGGTGATATTCACGGTTGCATTACCTTTTCCATAGCTTCCACCACCGATTCCGGCTCCCAGATAACTACCGGTTGCATTGATTTCTCCTCCGGTGATGGTTACAGTTATTTCACCTGCATAACCTCCACCGCCGATTCCGGCTCCATGGCCATTACCGGTTGCATTGATCGTTCCACCATTAATCGTAATCTTCCCACTCGTGCCATCCGATGCTGACTCTGCTCCACCAATGCCTGCTCCATTATAATATGCTTCACTGGTTATATTTCCTCCGTCAATGGTTATCGCTCCATTTACATTTTCGGATTCTCCTCCAATCGTTGCGCAACCACCTCCGGTATTTTTACAGATCAGTTTTCCCTGCGTATCTCCTTCTGACTGTGCATGGATAAATAAACCATCCGTTCCCGATACGGCAATGCCGCCCACATATGAATCACCATTTTCCTTTGCAATTTCAAGTTTACAATTATCTGCCAGTATCAAATGTACCGTTCCCTGAACTGTGACACGGTTTTCTATCGTGATATCCCCTTTTGCCACATACCAGTTCTCCTGGTCGGTCGTTCCCCAAATTGTATCTGCTGATGTCACCTCTTTTACACTGTTACAGGTTTTTTCTTCCATTTCCTTACTTTCCTCATTGTATGCAAGATAAGTTACACCTGTCTCCGCATCAAACAGCGCCAGCTGCCCTGCACTCTCTGCCGTGATGTCGTGGGCAGATACTATCCCCTCTGCACTTACCGGCACCGGAAACATAGCTCCTGTCATACTGATACACAATAGTGTTGCAAGTCCTCTCCGAAATCTTCTCATATTATCCCTTCCTTCCTTTTAAAACCGTTACATTCTACATCGTTCAAAAAAGCTGAAACTAACTGTATTTGATGTTGATTATATCATAAAGATTCAAGAGAAACAATCCGTTTTGGAAGAAATTCCCTTGAAAAACTTTTTATTATGTGCAAACCTTTCTTCCAAACGAAGAAACCTGTAAATATGTTTTCACTCCCTGCAAAGGTATCAAAAAAGGGGCTTCACGCGAATTATCGTGCAGCCCCTCTTTGGGTTGATCTTTAGCCGGATACTGTCCTATAACAGGATTTTACGCATTTACTTCTTTTGTTTTTGTTTCTTCTGCTTTTTGTACTTCTTGTAAATCGCCTTCCTGCTTACTCCCTTCTTTTTCAGAACTTTCTTATATGTTTTGTATTTCTTTGCCGGGAGTTTAAAGACAATTTTCTTCGCCGTTTTCTTAAACGCCGCCTTTCCGACCTTCTTCTTGATCTTCTTGGTTGTCTTTATTGTTACCTTTTTAAGTTTCTTACAGTTGTAGAACGCTTTTTTCCCGATTGAAGCTACATTCTTCCCGATTATTACTTTTTGTAGCTTCTTGCGGTTTGCAAATGCCTTAGCCCTTATAGATACGACTTTGAAGGTTACTCCTTTGTACTTCACGGTTGCCGGTACGCTGACTTTTCCCTTTGCCTTCTTCTTTGCCGCATAATACATGACAGTCGAATTTTTCTTCTTTACACATAGGATTTTGTATACCGCACCGTCTGCCCCTGTGAATTTCATGCCTTTTTTCAGTATATCCGAGGTGTTTTCCGGAAGGCTGCCGGATGTGTTTTCCGAGGTATCACTCGGAGCATCACCGATTGTATTCCCTGGCGTACTACCTGACGTACTGCCGGATGTATTCCCTGGGGTACTACTTGGTGTACCAGCCGGAGTGCTGTCTGGCGTACTGCTTGGCGCACTTGCTGGTGTACTGCTTGGCGTGCTAACCGGCGTACTGCTTGGCGTACTAACCGGGCTACTGCTTGGTGTACTAACCGGGGTACTGCTTGGTGCAATAGTTGGCGTACCAACTGGGGTACTGCTTGGTGTACCAGCCGGCGTACTGCTTGGTGCAATAGTTGGTGTACCAGCCGGCGTACTGCTTGGTGTGCTGCTTGGTGTACCAGCCGGCGTACTGCTTGGTGCAATAGTTGGCGTACCAGCTGGGGTGCTGCTTGGCGTACTAGTTGGAGTGCTGCTTGGTGTACTGGTTGGGACGTTCGGGGCTTTTACCACGGTAATTGCTGTCGTTCCTGTCATCTCTTTATAAATACTGTCCTGCACAGGGCGGAATACCCAGTCTGCCTGTGTTGTTCCCACGGCAGGCACTTTTTCCGGTTCACTCCATACAAGTGTACCTTCAACCACCGTGTTTGTACCGGCTTCTACAAAGACGGCTTTTTTCAGATTAAGCGATGACAGTTTCTGTCCATAAGTAAGGGTATTGTTTCCTTCTACTGCGACAGAACTTCCGTTCTGCAGCTCAACCGATTTCTTATCTGTCATCTGTACCGTCAGCGCATATTCGGCATCCTCATAATTCTGCATAACAGCTTTTACCTTGATCGTTGCTGTCTTTCCAATCTTAGAAGCATCAACAGCATTTACCCGGAAAGTCAGTTTTCCGCTCTCGTCAACTTCTGCCTCACTGAGGATTCCCTCGGCATCGGCCGTATCACAAGAATATACGACATCGCCTTTATCTGCCGGGAGTTTTTCAGCGATCTCCACAGAAACCGTCTTTCCTTCCGAACCTGCTGCATAGATATAACTCTGCTCCTCACCGGTTATGACCGGTGCATCTGCCTTTGCGATCTTAAACATAACCGGAGTACTCTCCAGCGCGGTGTAACTGGCAGTTGCTTCCACATAGGCTTTGATGGCATAGGCTCCTGCCTTCACCGGTATCGCGTCCGTATAAGCTTCATCTGCCGGAAAGCCATCTGCACCAAAACTTGCATATCGATACTTAACGGTACCATATTTTGCACTTATTGTCGGTTCCGGTTTCTTATTTTTCTCATAGGTATAACCACGGCAGACAAGCACTGACGTAAACTTATTTTCCGCCTGTGTTATCGTCAAAACGCCGCTCTTTCCGTCTGCACTGTTTCCTGTAAAGTTCACGTCGTATTTTTTACTGTTACAGCTGCCGGTAATAGCATATTTCCCGCCGGGAGAAGCCGCTTCCGCAATGGAGTCTAATGTAATGCCCAAGTCGGCATTACTATCCCCCGCAACAAGGCCGGATCCCTCTGCAAAATCCCATGTAAACTCCGGATTATTCTGTTCATATGGTCTTTCTTTATCTGCTATCACTACCGTGACAGCTTTCTTGGCAACCTCCGGTGTCACTTCACAGGATGTCGTTTCATAACGGTCTGCCTTCTCTCCCGTCGGCGTAAATACCAAAGTAAACGTTTCCGTGGTTTCAACCTCCGGTAGGATTGCTTTCTGCTCTTCTTTTACCGACCAGGTTCCGGAAACCGTTGTTTCACTTCCTTTTCTGTCCACTACCTTTGCGTCTGTATCATCTACCTGCATTTCCGACAGGCTCTGTCCATATTCGCCGACGAGTTTCGGTGCTTTCTCAATATACGGAACCGTCTTTAAGGTCGTAAATTGCAATGATGCAACATCACTTGCGTTTCCTGCCTCATCCGTCGCCACCATATACAGAACATACTTCGTGTTTGATGTAAGACCGGTAATACTCAATTGTTGAGAGTACCGCTTAAGTGATTTAGAGTATCCCTCGCTTAATATTTTCCCGGTCACTACACCGTCTTTTGCCTCCCACGTATCTACTTCCGCATTTTCATCCTTGCTTACATCTGAAATCTGCTTCGCAAAATCATTGATCGAAGATGGTGCCGGTTCCCCTGCTTTCTTACAGATATAGTAATAGTCTCCTACCTCTGTACAATGAAGCCAACACGTTACGGAAGTATCCCAAATTATATCACCGCCTTGAAATTCAACATTCAATGTTGGTGCCGTATTGTCAAATACAATACCATTGGAGCAGATATAATCGCTCCGGTTTCCCACTGCATCCACAGCGCAAACATAGACCAGTTTGCCTTCATCTTTGGCTTCTGCTACAAGTTCAGTCAGTTTTTCTACCTCTCCGTTTCCGGTTGCAGAAACTTTGTCAAACCGATTCATCCCATACAGAATATCTAAATCTTCTCTTGTCCAAGTAAGATATACACTAGGCTGCACATAGTAATAATACGCTGTCACTCCACTCTGGCTGTCATTTGCCTTCACGTTTACGTCCAGACTGTCTGCCTTGTATAACTTTGGAATATACTCTTCTAACAAGGAATTCCACCATCGGCTCTTGATGTTGATACCAAGATTGTCTCCGTTCCAGTCCGGTGCCGTCCGGTCGATCTTTGCCGTCAGCGTTTTCTTCGCAATCTGACCGTCAGTATTTTTCAGGTAATAGGTAATCTCCTGCTGCTCCTCTTGGGATACTGCACGGTAGGTAAAGGAATCGCTGTACGTGCCATCTGCCTTATCCGAGATGGTATAACCCGTCGGTGCCTTTATATAAAACTCCGCAGGACACCATTTTGTATATTCGCTGCCTTTTTTATCTGTTGTCACAGCATCCGGTGCGCCTTCCAAATATTGGATAGTGAGAGTCATGATATCCGATTCTGCAGCCATATAATTCACGCTTGCCGAAACCGCTGCCTTCACTTCATAGACACCCGGTTCTGTCGGAAGACCGGATATAAAAGTTCCTGCCTCGCCGCTGTCCTTTTTCTCTCGGTAAGAATAGATAAATGTTCCGCTGTAGCTCTCATGATTCTGTAAAGTTACAGACAATCCCGGTAAATCTCCTGCCGTCACGGAAAATCCGGTATATGTATATGCAGCACTCTTCTGCGCCCATTGAATCACAGGTTTTGCCTGTGTTACGGTAACCTCCAGGCTGATATCCAGGTATACCTTACCGTTTTCCAAAACATATCCTGTCACCTTAGAATAATCCACGTCGGCTGTATCCGACGGAGTAAATCTGGCTTCATATTCTTTTGCACCCACAGAGTTCAACTTAACAGACGAATCCTTCCATGCCCAGCCGTCCGGTAAGTCTACATCATTCAGAGTTTGTCCATAGGTCGCTGTCAGGTCGGTCACCTTCTCTACTTCGTCAGCCCACTTCTTTGTCTTTACGGTTACTATCTTTGCCTGCGAAGTCGCATAATCTCCCTTTCCTGTATATCTTACGTGGATCGTATACTCTGTATCCGGTGTCAGTTCGGTAAATTTTCCGGTTTTCTCCCATCCTCTAGCAATAATTTTATCAACAAACAGAAACTCCAAATCTCCATATGTTTCCGTCCCCTCAACACCGGAGATCTCGATGGTGTCTGCGCTCACTTTCACTTTGCCGTCTAAATCCGGTGCAGGTCCCTTGTCTCCGTATTCTGCAGTTACCGTAACCTCATTTGCCGGCATGGCAAACACAAGCGGCGAAGTCCTCTGCGCCGGAACATTCGCTCCATCAACCGTCCATCCAATCAAGTCTTTTCCCGCATCATAGTTCGAAACCTCAGATACAGTTACCTTTTCTCCGTAAGTACTATAATAAATTTTTCCCGCCGCTGTTGTTCCATCCTCATAAATTCCACTCGGATTTTCCTTTGTAATCAGTTTGTACTTCGGCTTATTAACAGTTACTTTATCTGCCTCTGTAGAAGCCATTGTCCCGGCGACTTTGATCGTACCATTATTGGTAATGTTCGTTCCCTCACCAACCGCCAGCGTAGTGCCTTCCGGTACAACGAGTGTCTGATCCTCTGCAATTTCAACGTCCATGGCAGTCGTCACACTGTTTCCATACACCTTTCCGTCAGATCCATCGATAGAAATAATGTTGCTCCAATTCTCTGAATCATCCTGCTTGTAAATACCTTTTTCCATACCACCGCTGCCGCCGCTTGCGAAAATAAACGGAGAATTTTCAATCGTAAGCTTTTCTTCCGCTACGTCTGCTGTGCCGGAATAATATCCGGGTCCGATACCACTGCCCTTTTGACTGACTGCTTTTACCAGTCCATCGGTAATTGTAATGTCATTTCCGAACCCATTTTTCCCGTATCCGCCACCAATTCCGGCTCCATAAATACTCGCTGCGTTGATCTCTCCTCCGTTGATGGTTACTATACCATTTTTGTAGGTTCCACCGCCGATTCCGGCGGCTCCACCATCATATAGGTCCGACTGACACGTATTGGCTGCTGTGATCTTTCCTCCATTGATGGTTACTGTACCTGTTTTACTTTGTCCACCGCCAATTCCGGCTCCAAATCCGCCCCCCTTCGCTGTAATGTCTCCTCCGTTGATGGTTACTATGCCAGCGTTATTACTTCCACCGCCGATCCCGGCTCCGGATCTACTTTCTGCGTTGATCGTTCCACCATTGATGACTACCGTTCCATCGGAAGCGCTGGCTGAACCACTTCCGATTGCGGCTCCAAATCCAATACTTGTTGCATTGATCGTCCCACCATTAATCGTAACCGTCCCAATTGTGCCTTTAGTTACATTACTCGATCCACCAATGCCTGCCCCATCATTGCCTTCACAAGTTATGTTTCCTCCATCAATGGTTATACTTCCTTTATCTCCAAGAGCCGCATATGAAGATGAGGTATATCTACAAACCAGTGTTCCCTGCTTATCTCCCTCTGATTGTGCATGGATATATAAATGATATGTTTGTTGAGATATGCCAATGCCGCCCACATATTTATTATTTTCATCTACAGGTTCAATTTTAAGGTTACAGTCATCCGCCAATATCAGATGTACCTCTCCATAAGCCGCGACACGCTTTTCCATCGTGATATCCCCTCTTGCCACAAACCAGGTCACTTGATTTGCCTTTCCCCAGCTCGTATTTTCTGACGTCAACTCTGTCGCGCTGTCACAGGTTCTTGATACCATTTTCTTGCTGTCTTTATCATATTCAAGATACTCTACATCTGTCTGCGCGCCATACAGCGCCAACTCCCCTTCGGTCTTTTCCTCTGTGCCTGCATTCTGCTGCCCTGCACTCTCTACCGCGATGTCGGGAGCAGATACTGTCCTCTCTGCACTTACCGGCACCGGAAACATACTTCCTGCCATACTGATACACAATAGTGTTGCAAGTCCTTTCCGAAACTTTTTCATACTTACTATCCCTTCCTTTCTTTTTTTAACTGTTACACTCTACCATGCTCAAAAAGATACCATAGAGCGAACTGTATTTGGTGTCAATTATAACATAATAATTTTGGAGAAACAATCCATTTTTTGTAAAATGATGTGTTATATCTTTCTTATTTAAGATACTAATAGGTCCGAAAACCGGATTAACCTTGATCAAATTATTCTGATTTCATATTACCTATTTACCTATTTTTCACATAAATTGTACTTCTTGAAGCACCTTCTTTTCGCAGCCAGCCACTTTCAACCATTTTTACCAGTATCTCTCTGGTTCTACGTTGTTTGATGCCCAAAAGGTTCATCGCCTGTGCCGTTGTAATGCCGACATTTTCCAATACATACTTATAAATTTTCTGTTCCTGTTCATTTGCCGGCATTTTATCGGCGGTTTCTCGGCGGTTTAATGGCGGTTTAACGGCAGTATTTGGCTCAACAGTGCCGTCAACCTGACCTCGATAGATATTGATACGCAAATCAACTTCGCCACCAATAAACTCCGGCTCTCGCAGTCCGGCAGCTTTTACTTTATCAATAATTCTCGGAATGCCGCTCCCCCAATGCTCAATCAAGTTCATATAAGCAAACGCATGAGCAAGGGCTTCATTTCTTATTTTGGAATATCCTTCTTTCATACGCTCCATGGTTTGTCCCATTGGCAGTTTTCCTGGGGAAGTGATTTCCAATCGGTCGTCATATACCGCAACCTGTATCGTACCATGATCCAGATAACTACGATGTACCATCGCATTGATGATCAACTCTCGAATAGCATCCAGCGGAATCTCATAAATATCCTGCCGATAAATACCCACAATGTTAGCTCCCAGGTGAATATTTCTCAGAACAAACTGAAATGCCTCGTCTACCTGCTCCCAAAGCGGACCGGTATATTCTCTACGGTCAACAAATACTGCTTTCGTTGTACCCTTGAACACACCACATTGTGTTGCAACATGAAGTCCTCCATTGCCAGTCAAAATAGCAAAGGCATTGGACGGATAATCTTTTCCATCACGCTCAATCAAAACACCCCAGGAACGCAACTGTTGTCTGCCGACATCTTTGATGGATGCTTTCTGTTCCTCATTATGGGCATTCTTGACTGCCTGTTCTTTCATCGCTTTGCAAAGAGCAGCAATATCTTCATCTGTGATATTCAATTCCGTACACAAAGCCTGATCGTAGTAGCGATTACCACCCTCAAACAGCAACTCCTTTACCATATACTCGTCGGCAAGGCGGGTAGTTCCGGCAACACGAACATACACACCGCTATCTCTGCCAAGAGCTTTGATATAATATGGGCGCTGTCTACCTGCAGAAACCTCTACCACAATAACAGTTTTACCCTCAACCGTCTGTAAAGTAATATCCGGGATGATTGCCGGTTCACAGCTATCTGATACAGCATTGGCGATGGCATCCATTTTCTTGAACACATCTTCCTTGTCAAAGCCAACAACCGCTCTGGTTTTATCCGTAATTCCGAAAATAATTTTTCCTCCGGTTCCATTTGCAAAAGCCACCACAGACTTCATGTATTTGCTGCTTTTCTCAGGCAGGTTCTCTTTGAACTCCACATTCTTCGATTCTCCTGCAAGAATTTCTTCTATGGTCATTGTAACACCTCACTCTCTTTAGCAGCCCTTACTGCCATATTTTTACTTATATGTTGTCCATTTATACAAGCCCTCCTTACTTTATTTTATCCAAAACATTCTGGAAAATTGCATTCGAGGTTTTCTACCTAACCTTCCGTTGTAGCAAAACCACGGTTTCTATCCCGCGCGTCCAAGGGAACATGTCGACGCATTCCGCGCGCTGCGGCTGATAACCTGCTTCTAAGATCATCTCCATGTCGCGTGCCAGACTGGTAGGCTTGCAGGAAATGTAGACGATCCGGTCTACGCCGTACGCAAGGATCTTTCGGAGTGCTTTCGGATGAACGCCCTCACGAGGCGGGTCTAAAACGATAAAATCCGGTTTCTCTTTAATATCATCCAATGTTTTCAACACATCGCCTGCGATAAATTCACAGTTGGCAAGATGATTTTCCTTTGCATTTTCACGGGCGGCAAGAACCGCTTCCTCGACGATCTCAACCCCGATCACTTTCTTGGCGACCGGCGCAAGAACCTGCGCGATCGTTCCGGTTCCGCTGTAGAGATCATAGACGATACCACCATCAATCTCGCCGATATATTCGCGCGCCTTCTCATATAATACTTCGGCGCCGGCAGAATTTGTCTGGAAGAAAGAAAATGGTGATATTTTAAAACGAAGTCCCAGGATCTCTTCGTAAAAATAATCTTTTCCGTATAAAATTTCGGTCGAGTCTGCCTTTACCACATCCGACAAACCATCGTTCACCATGTGAAGGATTCCCGCTATTTTTCCGTCCAAATGTGCCGAAAGAAGCCGGTTTGTCCACTCTGACAGATCTCTATTTTCCTGTGATGTTGTCACCAGACAGACAAGGATTTCTCCGGTTTTTGCCGCATTTCTTACGAGCAGATGACGCAGATATCCTTCGTGTGACATTTTATGGAAAAAAGTACAGCCCTGCCCGGAAAAATATTCTCTTGTCAACGTAATGATCTGACGGATGTCGTCTGACACGATCTGGCAGTGGTCTACCGGCACGATATCATAAAAACTGCCGCGCTTATGCAGCCCCAGTGTCAATTCGCCGCCCTTTTCCTGATCTCCAAAAGAAAATTCCATTTTGTTGCGGTATTCCCAGATGGACGGGCTGGATACACAGTTGTGGAGCGGCAGTTCCGGGCAGACCTGTTCAAAAAGTTTCTGAACCTGCTGCAGTTTTAAATCTCTCTGCCCCTCATAGGACAGAGTCTGATACGAACAGCCGCCGCAAAATTCAAAATGCGGACAAGGCGGTGTCTGTGTCTCCATATCCGATGTTTCCAACACTTCGAGAAGTTTTCCTTCCTTTTTATTTTTCTTGTTTTTGGCAAGACGAAACCGGACTTTTTGTCCCGGCAATGTATTTTTTACCATTACCGTTTCCTCTTCCTTTTCGACTACTATTTTCCCTTTATTTGGAAATTTTAATTCCGTTACGATTCCCTCATAAATTTCATTCTTTTTCATTGATTTCTCCACTTTCTATTTTCATTTTTTCTTTCTGCGTCAACTCTCTCCACACAATATGTAACATCGTTAAGAAGCAGGCAAGTCCTCCGACGATATTGGAAACCGGTTCCGCCAGATATACGCCGTCGACTCCGAGATTCCACATGGTGGGAAGCCATAATGTCAGCGGCACGACAATAATTACCTTCCGCAAAAGCGAAAAGAATATCGCCTGCTTTGATTTTCCCAGCGCCACAAAGGTAGACTGCCCGGAAAACTGAAATGCCATAAAAAAGAAGCCGAAAAAATAAAATTTCAATGCTTCTCTTCCGGGTGCCAGCATGGCGGCACTGTCGCTGAACATTTTGATAAAAATGTCCGGAAAGATCATAATACATCCCCACACAAAGGTTGTATAGATAAAACCAATCATCGCCGTAAAACGGATCGCCTGTTTTACCCGCCGGTATTCTCCTGCGCCGTAATTAAAGCCAAGCACCGGCTGCGCTCCATTGGTAATTCCCACAATCGCGATATTTACAATTTCGCGAACCGAATTTAATATTGTCATCACGCCGATATACAGATCCCCGCCGTACGCGCCGATCGTAATATTGCACACGATCTGGACAAGGCTGTTCGTCACTGCCATAATAAATCCCGACAAACCGAGGCTCATGATCCGTCCAACCAGCCTTCGTTTCAGTTTCATATATTTCCCGGAAATCCGGTACAACGTCCGATTTCCATGAAAGAAACGAAGGACAAGGATCATGGATACAAACTGCGAGATCACCGTGGCGACTGCCGCTCCTTTTACCCCCATATCCAGAACAAAGATAAAAAGGGGATCTAAGACAATATTGATCACTGCACCGCAGATCACAACAAGCATTCCGGTCTTCGGAAATCCTTCCGCGCTGATAAACGAATTCATCCCCGTTCCGATCATCAAAAACAGCGTACCTGCCAGATAAATCGTCAGATAATCATTGGCAAACGGATAGGTCACATCGCTCGCACCGAACAAATATAAGATCGGGCGTTTCCAGCCATACCCCACTGCCATAAGCACAAATGCCGTGATCACTAACATGGTAAATGTATTATTTAATATATAAGATGCCTTCTTTTCGTCGCCCTCTCCTCTTGCGATAGAAAAAAGTGGCGCACCACCCATGGCAAACAGATTGGTAAATGCGGCAATCATGGAAATAATTGGAAATACCAGTCCCACTCCGGTCAACGCTTCCCCCTGCGTTCCCGGAAGATGTCCGATATAAATACGATCGACCACATTATATAACAACTGTATCAGCTGGGCTATTGTCAACGGTACTGCCTGCATCAGGATGTGACGGCAGACATTTCCCTTTGAAAAGTCATTCTCTATCATGATTTCCCCTGCCTTTCAACGATTAAAGACCATTATACTACAAAAACACACTTTTTACAAACTGGAATCGCTTCTATTTGCTTTTTTCTAAAAAGTGAGTTATAATGTTTTTTATAACTTCAATTTGTGGCACCATTCAATTTTATGGAGGACATTATGAAAAAGAACAACGAAGAAAGTATCATGGACATTATAAGCAAACTCCGTGATATTGACTATATTAACCCGGAAGACATTCCCAACATTGATCTGTACATGGATCAGGTCACGACATTTATGGATGCCCGTCTTGCTTCCTGCAAGCGCTCCGACGACGACAAGATCCTGACAAAAACCATGATCAATAATTACACCAAAAACAACCTTCTTCCGCCGCCGGAAAAGAAGAAATATTCCAAGGAGCATATGTTCCTTCTGATCTTTTTATACTATTTTAAAAATGTTTTGTCGATCAGCGATATCCAGAAAATATTTGCTCCATTGACAGAGATGTTTTTCGGCGGAAAATCAGACGACATTTCACTGGAAGATATTTACAAAGAGATCTTCACGATGGAAAAAGAATTGACAAACAATCTTACCAAAGATGTCGTGCGGCGTTTCCGCAGTTCACAGGAGATTTTTTCCGATGTAACCGACGAAGCAGAATCCGACTACCTTTCCCGCTTCGCCTACATATGTATGTTGAGTTTTGATGTCTATATCAAAAAGCAGCTGATCGAACGCATCATTGATGAAACGCTTGAAGACCCAAAGAAAAAATAGTTATATTCTTTTCTTCAATGCCATTTTCAGTTTTTCCACCGAAGTATTGACGATCAGTTCCACCGGAAAATCGACTTCACACAAAAGTGCATCCGCATATTCAAAATTCAGGATATCTTCCTCCGCGTGGGCATCGCTGCCGACTACAACCGGAACTTCATATTTTTCACACAGACGCAGGATTTCCTTGTCGGCTTCTTTGGCATTCTTTCGGAAACTTTTCGGCGAAAGGGACGCGTTGTTCAATTCGATCAACGTTCCATACTTCTTCGCCTCCCGGATCACCGTTTCGTAATCCACCTCATACCGCACATCATCCGGATGTCCGAGGATATCTACATAGGGACTGCGGATGGCTCCGAGATACGCATTGGTATTTTCTTCCCGCGTCCCGGATTTGATACAGGGCGTATGCAGACTTGCGATCACAACATCCATCTGCTTTAATATCCCTTCGTCAAGATCAATTTTTCCCGTATAATCTATAATATTTGCTTCAACACCAAGCATAAGCGGCAGTCCGTATTTTTCTCTCCTTGCCACCTTCAGATTCAAAAAATGAAGCGGGCCGCTCGAATACGGCATCGCCGGCGCGTGATCCGTAATCCCCAGTAACTGCAGACCTTTTTCCCTGGCAGCATACGCCATTTCATTCATCGTATTATAAGCATGTCCACTTGCATAAGTATGCGTATGCAGATCCAGCACATAAATATCTCGCATTGTCTTTTTTAACTTCCTTTCCCGTTTTGTTT
Organism: Lachnoclostridium sp. UBA6475; assembly: GCA_002435545.1. Taxonomy (GTDB): domain Bacteria; phylum Bacillota; class Clostridia; order Lachnospirales; family Lachnospiraceae; genus Eubacterium_F. Next base: position 3,064 of record DJNB01000058.1, on the reverse strand, counting down.
TAATCTTATCACACTTCTCCCCAAAAGTCATCTGCCAAATCCATAAGGGTATCCTCCCCTAACCCTGTCCTAGAGTTATCTTAGCAATACTGGGACAATGAATTCGGAATGAGGGATTTCGGACGCCGTCGGTGCGTAGAGGGCGTATTGTGCCCTCACACACCGCTACGTGCGTCCTCTAAGCGCAAGCGGTCCCGAATACGAATCCATTGTCCCAATATTGACCAAGAAACTCTACATCAAAGTCTTGCAATCCTCTTTTAAGTATGATAGAATGAACACATGTTTGTATCAGATAGAAAGGATGACGTACCATGACAGATATACTTGCAAACTTAAATCCCATGCAGAAAAAAGCAGTTTTACATAATGAAGGCCCGCTCTTGATCTTAGCCGGAGCCGGTTCCGGAAAGACGCGCGTGCTGACGCACCGTATTGCCTATCTTATCGAAGAATACGGCGTTGCCCCTTACCAGATCCTGGCACTCACCTTTACCAATAAAGCTGCCAATGAAATGCGCGAACGTGTTGACCACATCGTTTCCTATGGGGCAGAATCCATCTGGGTAACCACGTTCCACTCTACCTGTGTCCGGATCCTGCGTCGTTTTATCGATCTTCTCGGCTACGAGCGCAGCTTTACGATCTATGATTCCGACGACCAGAAAAGTTTGATGAAGGATATCTGCAAACACTTAAATATCGATACAAAAAAATACAAAGAAAAAACCTTTCTCAACGCCATTTCGTCTGCCAAAAATGAGTTGCAGACGCCGGAAGAATACGCCGCCGAAGTAGCAAAAGAATACAATAAAAAAATATTCGGCTCGGTGTACAAAGAATACCAGCGGCGCTTACAGCAGAACAATGCGCTGGATTTTGATGATCTTATCATGAAAACCGTCGAATTATTTCAAAAAGAACCGGAAGTCCTGCGCCAGTATCAGGAACGTTTCCGCTATCTCCTTGTGGACGAGTACCAGGATACGAACACGGCTCAGTTTATGCTGCTCAGCCTTCTTGCCTCCCGTTACCAAAATTTGTGTGTGGTCGGCGACGACGACCAGTCAATCTACAAATTCCGCGGTGCCAACATTATGAATATCCTGAATTTTGAGAAAGTATTTCCACAGGCAGAAGTCATCCGTCTTGAACAGAACTACCGTTCTACAAAGCGGATTCTGGAAGCTGCCAATGAGGTGATCCGCAACAACGCTTCCCGAAAGGCAAAAACGCTGTGGACTGATCAGGAAGAAGGCGATCCGATCCGCTATGTACAGTTTGGCAATGAATACGAAGAAGCTGCGGGCATCGCCGGGGATATTGCGGAAAAAATTAGAAATCAAGGTGCTTCTTACTCGGATTTTGCAGTACTATACCGAACCAACGCCCAGTCGCGTGTATTCGAGGAAAAACTTGTACAGGAAAATATTCCTTACCGCATCGTGGGAGCGATCAACTTCTACTCCCGTAAGGAAATTAAAGATATTTTATGTTATCTGAAAACAATCAACAATCCTGCGGATGATATCGCAGTCAAACGAGTCATCAATGTACCGAAGCGCGGTATCGGTGCTACGACGATCCAGCGTGTCACCGATTATGCGATTGACAATGATCTGAGTTTCTATGAGGCGCTTACACAGGCAGATTATATCGATGGCTGCGGACGTGCTGCGGCAAAGATCTTTTCCTTTGTCAATTTGATCGAACGTTTCCGCCACGCGCTGGATGACGACGAACTGACACTGCCGGAATTGCTGGACGAAATTTTTGAAGCCACTGGATATATCAAAGATCTGGAAGCCGAGGAAACCGTAGAAGCCAATGCCCGTCTTGAAAACCTTGATGCCTTGATAAACAAAGTGGCGCAGTATCAGACGGACTGTGAAGAAGAAACTTCCGATGAGGAGGCTTCCCTCAACGGACTTCTGGAAAATATTGCCTTAGTCGCAGATATTGATACGGTGGAGGACGATGCCGAGCAGGTTCTCCTGATGACGATCCACAGCGCCAAAGGACTGGAATTTCCCAATGTATATGTCTGCGGTATGGAAGAAAATGTATTTCCGAGTGCGATGGCTCTCTACGATCTCTCGAACGATGAAATCGAAGAAGAACGCCGCCTGTGCTACGTTGCGATCACGCGTGCCATGAAAGATCTGACATTGACCTGTGCAATGCAGCGCATGAAAAACGGCCAGCCAAACTTCAACTTCCCTTCCCGCTTTATCAGCGAGATTCCACGCTATCTGTTAAAGCAGACACAGGGTGCTGACTCACGTCCGCGGGTCAATTCACGCCCATCGATTGACCGCACTGCCACATTGGATGACATATTTTCGCCGGCAAAAATATACTCCAAAGGATCCAAAAATCCATTTGCCGGAAATCCTTATATCCAAAAGGGAGTCAAGAAGCCGGAAGTGACCGGTACACCGGACTATGGTGAAGGAGACACCGTCTATCATATCAAATTTGGCAATGGGGTCGTCCGCTCTCTGAAGCCTCTTGGCTCGGATTACGAGGTCATCGTTGATTTTGACACGATGGGGCAGCGCAAACTCCGCGCTTCGTTTGCCAAGCTGCTAAAGATTGAAAAAAAATGAAAATTCACTAGTATATTTTGTGTGGATATGCTATACTAATACAAAAGGATATAAAACACAGTTTTTCAGGAAAGGATGGTAGTGATTATGTGTGGAAAATTTGATGATCTTATGAATAACGCAAAAATCAGTCAGCTTATTTCAAAAAATAAAGTAGAGGAAGAAAGAAAATCCTGCATTTTATGGGTACTTGCGATTATCGGAGCAGTTGCTTCCGTGGCTGCGATCGCTTATGCAGTATACCGCCATATGACTCCTCGCTATTTGGATGATTTTGATGGTGATTTTGACTACGATGAATTTGACGACGATTTCGATGACGACGATGATGTAGACGTTTATGTGAAATCCGCCGATAAGTAAAATTTCATTTTGACCTTTAAAAAGGCAGTTATCATAGTTTTATGACAACTGCCTTTTTCTTATTATTCACGTAACTATTCAGGACACCCCTC
>DJNB01000061.1:23459-23625 GCA_002435545.1 Lachnoclostridium sp. UBA6475 | reverse complement strand
GTCATGACCCTCTATATCCAATATTTGGAAAACACACCGAATGCTGTGACAACAGATCGAAACGGCAGCGAATATACAGAATGGTTTCCTGCGAGGTTTGATATAGAGGCACCGGAGAACTATTCTATCTCGGACAAGGCAGAGGGCACGTACAGCGATTCCTTTA
>DJNB01000061.1:14751-23419 GCA_002435545.1 Lachnoclostridium sp. UBA6475 | reverse complement strand
AAGAGGAGCAGCAGGAGATTACCTATTACCTGAAAAATGATGCCGGTCAGATTGCGAAGAAAACGCTGACGGCAAAGATCGACCAGACGGCACCGGACTGGAACGGTGCCAATATCGGTATCAACATCAAGAAACACTGGTGGAATTTCTTGTTAGAAGCGTATGATTCTGTGATATTCAAGGGAGACAGTCTGGACGTAAAAGTGAAGGCAAATGACAGCCAGAGCGGAGTGGTACGGTATGGTTACTATGTGAGCAGTGGAGATAAACTTATTACGATAGAAGAATTAGACGAGAGAGCCGGAGTAGGTTTTTTTACAAAAGTACCTGTAACCGGAAACGGGGAGGCAGAAAAGCTGACAACGCTTTTTGCTGATGCCACAAGTACCGGCCAATTGGTCTATGTTTACGCAGAGGATGCAATGGGCAACCGGAGCAGTTATATCTGCTCCAATGGAGTGATATTTGACAATGAAAAACCAACTTTACATATTTTGTCAGAAGAAGAGAAGGTTACCGTTACGGACATTTCTGCAAAGATTTGGGTTCAGTGTACAGAGCAGGGAGACTATTACTATAGTTGTAGGAAAGCAGGGGAACCGGCACCGGCTTCCATTGATGATTTTGCGGATAAGACCGCTGATGTAAGCAAGGATGCAGACACGGAAGTCGATACGTGGGAGGCAAAAGACGGTGTAGTGACCGGAAAAATATTAAGCAGTGAGTATGCTCAACAATTGGAGATTACCGGTCTTACGTCAAACACAGATTATGTGCTGTATATGGTGGCGGCAGATGAGGCAGGAAACGCAAGCGATGTTGCGGCCTTGAATTTTAGAACCGTGAAGACGGTTCCGTATATCGAGACAGCACCGAAACTTGTCGGCGAATATGGACAGAGTCTGGCAGACATGAGGGTGGATGATACAGACGCAAAGGTAGTGGACAGAAAAGGAAGTGAAACAACGGTTTCCGGAAACTGGTCTGTAAAAGAAGAGGAGAAAGCAAGCATACCGGAGATTGAAACCACGGAGACATATACTTTGGTTTTTACACCGACGGGAGAGAATGCAGACCGTTATGAAACGGCATCCTGTGAGGTGATACCGGAGGTTGCCAAGAAAACGGTCACGGTAGTGATAGCCGATAAAGAAAAGGTATATGAACAGAATAATCCGGAATTTACATGGGACTTTGCAGCGGGATCTGGTCTTGTTGCAGGGGATAGTAATGCTGATCTTGGCATTACATTAGACTCCGTTGCGGAAGCGGATTCTCCCGGTGGAAAATATGCTATTATCGGCAGCTGTAACAGCAAAAAATACGACGTGAATTTTACAGGAAATGGCGCAGACGGAACGAGCGGCGTTTTGACCATAACGCAGGCAGCAAATGAGTTTACGGCAGTGCTTTCCTGCGCCGGATATACCTATGGAAAAAATAAGAAACCGGCACCGGCAATAAGCGCAAAATATGGTACGGTTCTTTATCGATACGCACATATTGGTGCAGATGGCAGCATTCCGGCAGATGCAGTTTATACGGACACGATACCGGTGAATGCAGGAACCTATGCCGTCAAAGCCTATGTGGAAGAAACTTCCAGTTATGCTGCTCTGGAGAGTGACCCGGTTACATTTGTGATCGCAAAGGCAGACGCACCCGTCATAACCGGAGAGGAGCAGAGTTATGTCTATGCGGCAGGTTCGGAAGGAGAGACATCTGCGGTAGAGATCGCCGAAAAACTCCCGGCAGATAAAGGCGATGCCGTGTATTCCTGTGATACCGCTGATACCGAGGGAATCCTCAGTGAGGCAGAAGTTGACGGGAACGGAAAATTGACCTTCCAAGTCAATGCTGTTGACGATTCTAAGATTGGGAAAACAGCAACGATCAAGGTAAAAGCCGTTATGCAGAATTATGAGGATGCGGAATATACGCTGACGGTGCAGATAACAGATAAGAAATCGGTTGAACTACAGAACGGATGTTCTGTTGCGGTAGAAGGAGACAGTACCCTTACTTATGGGCAGAAACTGTCATCCCTTAACCTGACAGAAGCCGTCTTTGTAGAAGCCGGTACAAACACGGTGGTTGAGGGCACACTTGTATGGAGTGAGCCGGAAAAAATGCCTGCCGTAGGAACAATACAGGCAGACTGGGTATTCCGCCCTGCACGAAACCGTGTTTATAAGGAAATGACAGGAACAATAGCAATTACCGTGGTAAAAGCCCCGAATGTCCCAACCAGTACGCCAAGCAGCACTCCAACTAGTACCCCAAGCAGTACGCCGGTTAGTACGTCAAGCAGCACGCCAACTATTGCACCAAGCAGTACTCCAGCCAGTACTCCAAGCAGCGCTCCAACTATTGCACCAAGCAGTACGCCGGCAGGTACGCCAAGCAGCACGCCAACTATTGCACCAAGCAGTACGCCGGCTGGCACACCGAGCAGTACCCCAAGCAGTACTCCAGCCAGTACCCCAAGCAGTACGCCGGAAAGTACCTCGGATATACTGAAAAAAGGCGCGAAATTCACAGCGGCAGACGGTGCGGTATACAAAGTCATATCTACAAGAAAGAGCAATCCGACGGTCATGTATTATGCGGCAGAGAAGAATGCAAAGGGAAAAGTCAGAGTACCGGCAACCGTGAAGTACAACGGTGTAACCTACAAAGTCGTATCCATAAGGGCTAAGGCATTTGCAAACCGCAGGAAACTGCAAAAAGTAATAATCGGTAAGAATGTAACTTCAATCGGAAGAAAAGCATTCTACAATTGTAGGAAACTTAAAAAGGTAATAATAAAGACAACCAAGTTGACTAAGAAAAGGGTCGGATCGGCGGCGTTTAAGAAAACGGCGAAGAACATTGTCTTTAAACTTCCGGCAAAGAATTACAAAGCATATAAGAAAGTTCTGAAAAAGAAGGGAGTGAGCAGGAAAGCGGTTTACAAAAAGAACAAAAAATAAATGAGTTTACGAGGTGAAAAAATGATGAGAAAAGTAATTGGTGTTATGCCGCTTTATGATGACGAAAAAGAAAGTTACTGGATGCTTCCGGGATATATGAAAATGCTGGAGGCGGAAAATGCGATTCCCTTAATGCTTCCACTAACACGCAGACCGGAGGAACTGGATTATTTTCTAGAGATATGTGGTGGTTTTTTGCTGACCGGCGGACATGATGTGTCGCCCTCTGTCTATCACGCCCAGACAGAAACGTGGTGCGGTTCAACCTGCGCGTTACGAGACGAAATGGAACGATATATTTTAGACAGAGCGATAGAAAAGGATAAATCTGTGCTGGGGATCTGCCGGGGAGTTCAGTTTATGAATGCCTGCTATGGCGGGACTCTGTATCAGGATTTAGAAACGGAACATAACAGCGGCATCGACCATCACATGAAACCGCCGTATGACAGGACAGCACATCAGGTAACGATACAAAAGGACACACCGCTTTATCATATTTTGGAAAAGGAACAGATGGGAGTAAACAGTTATCACCATCAGGCAGTCAAAACGCTGTCGCCCGATTTTCAAAAAATGGCTGTTTCCGAAGATGGATTGATTGAAGGAATATATATGCCTTCCCGTAAGTTTATAATGGGGGTTCAGTGGCATCCTGAATTTTCCTACGAGGTGGATGAAAACAGCAGGAAACTGATCCATGCTTTCGTAAGGTCAATTTAAGCGCTGTAAAAAAATGGAAAAATCTGATTTATGGAAAAAACATACAAAAGGAGAGGACAGAAAATGGATATTAGAAAAATGAAAATAGAAGATTATGATAATGTATATGATTTATGGATGTCGTGCGTTGGAATGGGACTGAATAATCTTGATGATTCGAAAGAGGGCATCGATAAGTTCATTCAAAGAAATCCGGATACCTGTCTTGTGGCTGAAAAGGATTCCAAAATCATAGGAGTAATCATGGTGGGAAATGATGGAAGACGTGGTTATATATACCATACAGCGGTTCGTCCTGATTATAGAAGGATGGGAATTGCGGGTAAATTGGTTGACAAGGCAATGAATGAATTATCGGCTTTAGGAATCAATAAGGCTGCTCTGGTGGTATTTGACAGAAACAGCGCAGGAAATGCATTTTGGGAAACGCAGGGATTTACCGTAAGAGACGATTTGATATATCGGAATAAGGCGCTGACGGAAATTGTCAGAATAGATACCTGACCAGAATTAGCCAAAAAGAAAATAATTAATATTTGTGGCGGTGATTAAATTTCACTTTGTCTAGGAGTTTGAAAGGAATTCCTTTTATTTTAAAAATGCAATCCAAAGGAGCGATAGCTATGGAGAATAAATTGGAAAAAAACGAACAAAATATTATTATGGATAATTTTGTTAAAACCGATGACATTTTAAATGATATGTGTGGGATTATTGAGTCCTCACAAAAAACTGCATATCGGGCGGTCAATACATTGCTCGTACAGAGAAATTGGCTGCTTGGCTACAGAATTGCAGAAGAAGAATTAGGTGGGGATGAACGTTCAGAGTATGGCTTAAAGGTAATAAAGGAAATATCTAAAGAACTAACTAAGCGATATGGTAAGGGATATGATAGAAGTAATTTATACCATTGCCTAAAGTTTTATAAAACCTTTCCTAAAATTGTCGACACGGCGTGTAGACAATCCGATACATTACTTTCATGGTCGCATTATAGAACTTTATTACAGGTTAAAGACCCGGAAGCTCGTGATTGGTATGAAAAAGAAGCAGGAGAACAGACATGGAGTGTCCGAACTTTACAGAGGAATATTTCTTCTCAGTATTATTATCGTATGCTTAAGACACAGAAAAAAGAACTTGTAGAAAGTGAAATGAAGGAACTGACAGAACGGTATCAAAATGATAAGTTGGAGTTTATCAAAAATCCAGTAGTTGCAGAATTCTTAGGATTTTCTCAGAGTACAGATTTTACAGAAAGTGATCTTGAGAAAAGTATTCTTTCCAATTTACAGAAATTTTTGATGGAACTTGGAAAAGGATATGCTTTTGTGGCAAGGCAACAGCACATTCACACGGAGAAGCAGGACTATTATATTGATCTTGTGTTTTATAATTACATACTGAAATGCTTTGTCCTTATTGATCTCAAAACAGAGAAGATAACACATCAAGATGTAGGACAGATGGATATGTATATCCGTATGTATGATGAATTAAAACGCAGTGAGGGCGATAACCCAACAATAGGAATTGTACTTTGCTCCGATACCGATGACGATATTGCCCGCTATTCTATTATGCATGGCAATGAGCAGTTGTTTGCTTCAAAGTATAAGTTATACCTGCCGACAGAAGAAGAATTGAAAGCAGAGATTGAAACACAAAAGGCAATGTTTTATCTTCAGAAGCAGAATAGTGAAGAAAAGGGGACAGAATAGAGTAAAAACTAAAGGAGGAAAGCATGCTGTATTTATTTAAACCACTTCCAGCGAATGATAGGGATTTTTCTAATTGGAAACCATTTATTAAAAATGTATGGTTCCGAAGGCATTTTATGAAGTTTGTGTATAGTTTACAGATAGTTCTTATTATAATAGCAACGATGATGGGAGTGTGGAATTTTGCAAATTGGATCATAAAAGGCAGTGTTTTTATATTGGTATTCATAGTTCATGAATTATTACATATATCAGTAGTTTATAAAATTGGAGATATTAGTTTAACTCATTCCGGAATATTTTTTTGGCTTAACAGTAACGCGGTTATGAGCAAAAAAAGATTTTGGCTGTTTATGACACTTCCGTTACTTGTTTTAACCATTATTCCAATGTTTTTTCTGCCGTTGACAGATGGATTTGCTTTTGAATTGTTAAGGTATATTTTGTGCGTGAATGCGATTATTGCAGGTTCGGATATTATTAATTCAATATTGATCGCTGTGAAACCGTCAAACGCAAAATTTTGTGGAGGGTATTATATTGATTCGAGAAATACATGAAAATGAATTAAAAGGATTGTTAGAATTATATTTGCATTTACATGAAAGCGATGTTCCGGAAATGTCTGAGCATTTAAGCAGAACATGGAAGACGATCGTTGAGGATAAAAATCATCATATTATCATAAAAGTAGTTGATGACAAAATAGTGTCTTCCTGTGTATGTGTAGTGATACCGAATCTGACAAGAAATGTCAGACCGTATGCTTTTATAGAAAATGTCGTTACGCATAAAGATTATCGCGGAAAAGGCTACGCATCTGAATGTTTAGCGTATGCGAAAGAGATAGCACAAAAGGAAAACTGCTATAAAATGATGCTGCTCACAGGATCGAAAAAAGAATCAACGATGCAGTTTTATAAACGTGCGGGATATAACAACTCCGATAAAACAGCTTTTATACAGTGGATTGAATAGAGGAAAGAGCATTAGAGGCGTTATTTCTAAAAGAGAATAAAGACGGAATCATATTTATAACTTAAAAAGTTGACTTTTAACATTGCATAAGTTAAAATGAAATAAATTGAGTTAAAAAGGAGAAATGACGATATGCTTACAAATGTTTTTGGACTTTCTATAAAATATGCGGCATGGAGCCATCAAGACGATTTGCCTCTTTACATTGCAGGAAGTTATGATTTTTATACAGCATATATTGGAGATAAACGTTGCATAATGCTTATTCCAACAGAAGCGCTTGCAACTCTTCCATCATTAAAAAAACAGATAGCAAAAATACAGCAGATAGATAATGTACCCGTTGTATTTGAACTGGTGACTATATCAAAATTTCGAAGAGAAAGTTTCATTGAAAACAATATACCATTTATCACGGAGAAGCAGGTGTATCTGCCTTTTATTGGAACAGTACTTACAGATGAGACGGAACTTCCCAAACTGACTGGAAAATTTGTTTACTCTACTCAGCAGTTATTTTTGTTATATCTATATGGAAGGAGAAATCGGCTGTATATTTCAGAGGCAAAAAAAATGCTTCCGTTTACTGCAATGACGCTGACAAGAGCAGTAAGGCAGTTGGAAGCGTCGGACTTATTTTTTGCAGCAAAAGATGGTGTAAACAAATTCATTGAATCAAAATATGGGCGATTGGAATTGTTTGAAAAAGCAAAAAGATACCTGTCTACGCCAGTCCGCAGATCGGGTTTTATAGATAAACAGCAAGTTACGGACAAAATGGTGCTTGCAGGAGAAAATGCACTTTCAGAGAAAACAATGCTAAATCCAAGTCGTGTTGTAACATATGCAATTTGCGAGAAAGATTATGATAAAACATTGTTGACAGAAGAACTGGTGGAACCGGATAAGCAGGTTAGACTTGAATTATGGGCATATGATCCGAAACAATTTGCAGATGATAACAATGCGGATGATATTTCTGTTGTTCTATCTTTTCAAAATACGAATGATGAGAGAATTGAAGAGGCAATAGACGAACTGAAGGAAAGAAGGTTACAGGGGTAATGGTTAATGGATTTACGAAATTTAAAGAAAGATTTAAGAAATTTGAAAACCAATATGTGATAATTGGTGGAACCGCATGTGATTTGATTATGCAAAACGAGGAATTGCCCTTTCGTGCTACGAAAGATATTGATATTGTTTTGATTGTCGAATCTATTACGGCAGAGTTTGGCGAAGCATTTTGGGATTATATAAAAGAAGCAGGATATGAACACTTAAATAAGAGTAACGGAACCCCACAATTTTATCGTTTTACAGCTCCCAAAAGTAAAGCATATCCGTACATGATAGAGATTTTTTCCAGAAATCCGGATTATATTATATTGGGAGATGATGCAATTCTTACTCCACTTCCGATAGATGACGAAATATCTAGTTTGTCAGCAATTCTTCTGAATGAAGCGTATTACGAACTGCTGAAAACAGGACAGATGTTGATTGATGGCATTCCGGTATTAAGTCCCACTTGTTTAATACCATTTAAGGCAAAAGCATGGCTGGATTTAAAAGAACGTAAGTCCAAAGGAGAGCATGTCGATAGTAAAAACACGCAGAAAATGATAGATATATTGCGTCAATGTTATGATTTATGAGGTAGATTTTAACGGCTTCCTGTGTATGTGTAGTGATACCCGATTTGCCAAGATATGACGGAAATTTCGCTTCTAAGTTGAATTTATTCTCATATGTTTACTGCGACAAGTGAAAAGACTTTTGATATAATAGTAGTGTCGGAGGTTACAGAGATGAAAAAGATTAATTTACGAATTGCGGAATTGCGACATAAGAAGAAAATCACACAGCAGGAATTAGCGGATATTGTGGGTGTTTCCTTTCAGACAATTAGCAAATGGGAAAACGGCGGAGCCATGCCGGATATTACATATTTGCCGGTTCTTGCGGAATATTTTGACGTATCTGTGGATCAGTTGATTGGGATTGTGCCATTTAATGAAGAGGTGTATATTGCAAGTCAGACCGGAACCAGAGAATTTTGGGAAGCAAAGTTGGAATATCTTCTCCGGACGAGAAAAAATATGTGGAACGATGACTATATGGAATTCCTGATTACAAAGGTTTGGAAGATAGACAGACCGGTAAAACTGTTGGATTGTGGCTGCGGATTTGGATTTTTAGGGCTGTTAATTCTACCATATTTACCTAAGGGAAGTACCTATACAGGAATTGATATGGCAGAAAATTTAA
>DJNB01000061.1:3332-14621 GCA_002435545.1 Lachnoclostridium sp. UBA6475 | reverse complement strand
TACTGCGGCATTTGGATTCTCCGGAAAGTTTTATAAAGAAGATGATGGAATTTGCCAAAGAAGGAGCATACATTATTTGCATTGATTCCAATCGCGAATTTGAATGTGATGGACTTTATATAGACGGAATGGACTATTTTAGATTGTGTGAGCATACAGGAATGGAAAAGCATTGGAGAGCAGAACTGGAACAACAGGGAAGAGATTATGCGGCTGCAATGCGTAACGCACATCTGATGAGAAAACTGGGACTCAAAGAAGTTGATGTTAGAATGAATGACAGAGTGGATTTTGTTACTCCCCAAAAAAAAGATTACGAACAGCGAAGACATGATTTCGTCGAATATAATGATTGGAACAGGGGATTAACGAAGGAGGAAAAAGAAAAATCCATTCAATACCTTTTGACCCATGGAATGACTAGGAGGGAAGCAGCAAATTTCTGTGAGCGTAATATAGAAATTGCAACATTCTTTCAGGAAAATGTCAATGCCGGATACACATTTGTGAAAGGAACAATGATATCTTATGGAAAGAAATAAAATATTGCTGATTGATATGTATGGTGTGATAATAAAAGAAAGTAAGGGATATTTTGTTCCTTATACTTTGGAGAAATTAGGTGCATCTGCGCAAGACAGATTGAAAAGAATTATCAAGGATGAGCAATGTTTTACGAAAGCCCAGAGGGGAGAACTGACGAGCGAGGAATTTTTGTCATGGCTCGGCTATGCTTGTCCGCAGGCGGCGATGGAGGAGTATTTAAAAAGTTATCTCACATTGGATGAAGGTTTCCGGGAATTTGCAGAAAAGTACCGTAAGATATATGCGTTTTGTCTGTTGTCAAATGATGTTTTGGAATGGAGCCAATTTCTAACCGGGTATCATCGGATAAATCACTATTTTATGGATAAAATTGTCAGCGGGGAAGTGCATCTGCGCAAACCTGACAAAGAGATATTTATCTATTCCTTAAAAAGATTAGGATGTAATCCGGAACAGTGCATTTTCATCGATAACAGCATAAAAAATTTACTTGTTGCGGAAGAATTGGGAATTCAGACTATATTATTCAATCGTGATGGTGTACAATATGAGGGAAGAAGTGTAGCTGATTTTGATGCATTAGGCAGGATGCTGGAATGTATGTGGAAAAATTTGGAAGGAGAAAATTATGTTTAAAATATTGTGTTCTACCGGAGCACTGCTTGGTAAATCCAATAATAGGGATTATAAATTATTAAAGGAACTGTCAGCAAAATTAACCTGTGATGGGTTTGAATTTATGATGTATACCGCTTGGTACGAAGAGGTAGAAGCGTTAATAATGGCGTTAAAACAAATGCAGTTGTATATTCCGGTTATGCACTGTGAAAAACATATAGGAGAGGCAATCAGCAAAGGTGAGTTTGATGAGGCTTACAGAAGATTTGACATAAATTGTTACATCGCCGGGGAAATAGGAGCAGAAAGTATCGTTGTTCATTTGTGGGATGGAATTACATCAGATGCACATTTTGAGAACAATTTAGCGGCGTACGGCAAGCTGAAAGATATTGCGGCTAAGTATGGTATAAAATTACTGATTGAAAATGTTGTGTGTAATCAGGAAAATCCGATGAAGCATTGGTGTGAATTGACAGAGCGGTATCCGGAAGTTTGTTTTGTATTTGATACCAAAATGGCGGCATTTCACAGCCAAATGGATTTATTATATGACGAGGCATATCAATGGTTATGGATGGATAAGCACATTTGTCATTACCATGTAAATGATTATGCCGGCGGATACAAAGAATGGGAAAAACTGCGAACCCTTCCGATTGGGCAGGGACATATTGATTTTGACAGATTCTTTGAGTTTATTCATAAGATTGGATACAACGGGACGTTCACTTTAGAGGCGACGGCACTTGATCGTAATGGTGTAATAGATATTGATATGTTGAATAAGCAGTTTGAATTTATCAGAAATGCAATGGAGAAGATATGAAGAAATATGTGATTATTGCTGGTGTTCCACGAGCGGGAAAAAGTACCATTTCAAAAAGAATTGCAAAGCAAAAAGGATATCAGCATATTAGTATGGATGCTATTCTTGCAGGGATAGAAAAAAATTTCCCGGAGTGTAAAATTAATACGAATGAATCAGAGGATGCACTGAAAAACTACAGGTATATTAGTTCTAAGGTTGCACCATTTATTAGAGCAATGATAAATAGTGGAGAGTATGAGGAATGTGATTATGGTGTAGTAATTGATGTATTTCAATTAACGCCTTATGATTTTCAAACGTATATTGCAGATGAAAAATCGGAAGGGTATTTTATTATTACGTCTGATATTACTCCGGAAGAGCGATTCAATATATTAAAACAATATGATACCCCGGATGATTATACATATTTTCATTCGGATGAACAAAATATGAATGATTGTAGAGATATAGTAGAAATAAGCAACTGGATTAAAAAGGAATGTGGTATTTATAATTTACCATATGTTGATACTACATATAATAGGGAAAATATTATTAATGAATTTATAGAGAGCCTTTGTGATGATAGAAAAAACAAAATTATAGGATAATTAAAAAAGGTGTAGCCGCGAAAACTTAAATCAATTTTTAAGTTGACAACAGAGTTAGTTTGTACTAACATTGAGTGTGATGAGGGAACTGTGGATTGATTTTTGAATGAGTACTGGAGGAAAAGTTATGAAGAAGTTATTTTTTGAAACCGAAAAAGATGGTTTTTACGGAACGTATTATGAAAATCCAAAGGCTTCAGATTGTGTTGTTATTGGGTTGTTTGGAGATGATCCCAATGACTTTATGGCAAAGTGCGGTGCAAAATGGTTACATAAAAACGGAGTCAATGTTCTTTGTATGTCTCCCGGAAAGAAAAATTACAGTCATGTAAATTATCCATTGGAAAGAATTGAGACTGCCATCAAATGGCTAAAGGACAATGGAAACCGTAAAATCGGAATTATGGGAATGAGTACGGCTGGTACGGATGCTATCGTTGCGGCGTCACTTTTCCCGGATATTACACTGACGTTTGGTCTTACTGCCAGTGATTTTGTATGGCAGGGATTTGAACAGGGAAATAAAGATGGATGTAAGGAATGGCCGATTCCCGGTGCGTCTACTCTTTCCTGGAAAGGAGAACCGCTTCCGTATATGCCGTTTGTGTACGAACATCCGGTTTACTGGCAGAAAGTTGAGGAAGAGACAAAAGGTTCGGGGGATATTGAACGCAGCACCTGCTTGTTCATTGATTCGGAAAAAGCGAGAGAGCACACGGAAGAGGAAATGATCAAGGTTGAGAACATAAAAGGAAAACTGTTTTTGATCGGTGCGGATGATGATTCATTCTGGGAAGCAGGAAAATATATACGTCGAATGGATCAGCGATTGAAAGAGCGTCCTCATGCGTGCGACTATGTACCGCTTGTGTATGAACATGGAACGCATTTTGTTTTGCCGGAATCACTGCTTCGTAAGGCTCTTCCTGTAGGACTTAAACTTGTACTGCGTTTTATTTTCAGAGCGGCAAAAGAATATCCGAATGAATGTGAAGCGACCAGAAAGGATATTGACAGAAGACTTTCGGCGGCACTAAAAGAGTGGCGGGAAGAGTAGACTGGCATTATAAAGAAAAGGAGAAATTTCTATGATAGTTGTGGATAATAGAGGAAATGAATTTCTTGATTTTATTCCTGTTGACGAAACAAATGCGGAAGGGCAATATGAACCGATCACGCATTGTCTAGCAGTTGTAAAAATAGAAGATGAGTATCTTATGGGGTGGAACAAATGGCGGCAGGAATGGGAGATTTTTGGTGGCTGTAGAGAAGACAATGAAACATTAAAAGAATGTATTATCTGCGAATGTCATGAAGAAATCGGTTTATCAGATGTTGAATATAAATATTTAGGTTTGATGTATTTGAAAATGGCACCGGGATATTTTAATCCCGATTGGCATTATGAGTATGGTGGTTTATACGGAGTTACGCTGCCAAAGAGATATCTTGAAATTATAGAAAAGTATAGAACCGATAAAGAAGAAGTGGAAAAACTTGCTTTTTATAAGAATATCAAGGGAAAAGAAAAAATAGCAGTTATTGACGAAAAACTTTTAGAATATTGGAAGTAGATGCAAGTCATGAAAGAAGAGCCATTTATCAAACTGAGCTGGATGGTATACAAAAAGGAAGAATTTACCAATTTAATAGGTTGCAGTCATCGTCTCCATCGCCATCAATGACTTGCTGGCAATGTTCAATCTTATCAGCGAGACAGTCAATGCGGATCTGAAGTTCAGCCAATTGTTTTTCAGATTCGCTTTTCAATTTTCTTAAAATTTCGATTCTTTCTTTGAGCGAAGATTTTCCCAGCTGGCACAAAGAGAAGTAGTGGCGTATTTCCGGTATGGAAAGTCCGCTGGCACGCAGAAATTTGGCTGCCTAAAGCCAGTTTAATGATTCGTCGTCAAAGATTCGGTTTCCGTTTTTATCATGCCGCAAATTAGGAACCAGTCCCATGTCACAGTAATGACGGACGGTGTGCACCGTCAGATCCAAATTTTTACACCTGGACTTCTCTTATGAAGCGAATGAT
The DNA here is from genome assembly GCA_002435545.1 of Lachnoclostridium sp. UBA6475. GTDB lineage: Bacteria > Bacillota > Clostridia > Lachnospirales > Lachnospiraceae > Eubacterium_F. Next base: position 9,994 of record DJNB01000061.1, on the reverse strand, counting down.
CGACCGGACATTTGCCGTAGATTTGATCCTGAAAAATAAGAAGTTTTATCTGCTTAGTGCAGGCGCAGCTACGGGAGAAGAGTATATGCAGACAATGATAAACAGTTTCCGGCAGGGGAAAATGAAGAGGAAGTATATCAGAGTGGGAAACAGGCATAACGAAAGGGTGTCGATGAGTATTTACAATTGTTGTGTTATTTCCTTTACGGCAGTGATGAATTTTTTTGCCGCCGTGGTTGGTTCGTTAGCATACATTAAGCCATAGGGCAATGTATAATTGGTTTCTAGCGGAATTGTTACAAGGTTGCTGTGGATGTCTTTATAGACCGGCTGTGTAATCAGAATATATTGATTCATTTCACACAATGTAAAAGTATCGAGATCGTACCGTTTGGAGTCCACAATTTGGATTGCGGGATACTGTTTTTTTAGATGTATCCGGAAAGAATCGATTTCCTTTGAAACACCCTCTATTGGCATTACAACAAACTCACCGTTCAAATCTTGCAGGGTGAGTTTGTTTTTGTCTGCCAGTCGATGATTTTTAGCGACGGCACAGCAGACAGGGGTGCGTTCCAATTCTAAAAACTGACACATGCCTTTCCAACCGGCTGAACCGTAAATACCTTCGAATAAATCAAACTGGACTCCTAATGCTGAAAATACTTCACCGCGATTCTGATATTCTGTCATTGGAAGAATTTCAATTTTTAGTTCAAGGTGTTTCTCGCTGATTTGTGTCCAAAGGTCGGGCAGCAGGCGGCACTTATATAATAGAGAAGTACCGATTCGTACTGTTGTTTCGGAGGATTCAGCAAGTTTACGTGCCTTATTTAGAGCATCGTTTGACAGCCGTACAATGTTTTTGGCATCTTCATATAAGGAACATCCGGCAGGGGTAAGTTTAATGCCATGGTTGGAACGGATAAATAGTTTAAAGCCACAACTTTCCTCTAAAAGATTAATTTGCTGGATGATTGCAGGAGAGGAAATATACATTGCTTTTGCGGCTTTGCTAAAACTGCCGGAATCAGCTGCTTTGATAAAAGAATCTAATTGTCGGTTATACATTATCACACCTCCTGTATAAAGTTACTGCTTTATACCATGATAACATATCTGAACTTCCGAGACAAGTTGTATTTTGCTAAAATAGAATCGGAAGAGAGAAAGGAGAGGCAGGTTATCATGAGGCAGGAAGCAGAAGAAAAAACAGAATTATTTGAAACGATGCCAATTCAACAGGCGGCGATGAAACTTGTGATCCCTACGGTTATCAGTCAGCTTGTTATGCTGGTTTACAACATGGCAGATACATGGTACATTGGACAAACCGGTGATCCATATCAGGTGGCGGCTGTTACGGTCACCTATCCTGTTTTTATGATAATGAATGCCCTTGCCAATTTATTTGGTATTGGGGGAGGTAGTTTAATATCTCGTATGCTTGGAGGCGGAGAACAGAAGAAAACGGGAACCGTTGCGGCATTTTCGCTATGGGCAGCAGGTGGTGTGACACTGTGTTATTCCTTAATTTGTCTATTGGCTGACCGGCAATTTCTCACATTCCTTGGGATAGATAGTGGAACGATTCCGTATGCACAGGAGTATCTCTTTTGGACAGTTGTAGTTGGTGGAGTTCCTACTGTATTAAATATGGTACTCGCCAATATTGTACGAGCGCAGGGAGATGCACGGATTTCAAGCATCGGAATGTCACTTGGCGGAGTGCTGAATATGGTGCTGGATCCGGTATTTATCTTTACTATGGGAATGGGGGTTGCAGGAGCAGCACTGTCTACCTGCCTTTCGAATGTTATTTCGCTCGGATTTCTGCTGGTACATGTAATTCGCAGTCGTGAAACAAGTCTTGTAAAAGTATCTTTGTTTCCGAAACCGATAGAACGTAGAAAGCATATGGAGATTTACGCGATTGGAACGCCTGCTGCCTTACAGATTTTATTGGCCGCTGTTTCAAATGCTGTCCTGTTACGGCTGATGTCCGTTTATCCTGTTGCAGCCATTTCTGGCATGGGAGTTATGCAGAAAGTTGAAAGCATTCCTTTTCAGGCAATTATGGGTATTTCGGACGGTGTTTTGCCATTGGTGGCATACAATTTTGCAGCTGGTAATCGGAAACGTATGAATGAAGCGGTTCATTTTGCTTTGACGCGTGGAGTTGCCTGTGCATGTGTCTGCTTTTTGCTATATGAAGCAGCTGCTCCATGGATTGTCCGTTTTTTTATTAATGATGCACAATCTATCATTTATGGTGCTGCCTTTGTGCGTCTGCGTGTACTGGCGTTGCCGTTTATTACTGTAGAATTTATGCTGATTGCTGTTTTTCAGGGAATTGGTGGTGCCAAACAGGCATTTTTTCTTTCGGTGTTCCGAAAAGGCATTTTGGATCTGCCGCTTATGGTATTATTCAATCTGTTTCTGCCAATGTATGGATTAATGCTGGTACAGCCGCTTATGGAGTGCTGTGGTGCGGTCATCGCAGTAATATTATATAAGAAAATACAGAATAGCCCGGGTTTGAGAGATCATCCTGTTCCGGCTCATTCAAAATAATCAGGAGGTTTTTACTATGATGAAACAAAATTATGTAGAGTTAAATGATGGAAACAATATTCCGCAGTTTGGTCTTGGAGTTTATCTGATTCGAGGGGATGAACCGGCCCGTGAAGCCTGTCTTGCTGCTTTGAAGATGGGGTATCGGCATATTGATACTGCGCACGCTTATCAGAATGAGCGCGGTGTGGGAGCGGCTGTCCGGGAATGTGGTATTCCCCGCGAAGAAATTTGGATTACCAGTAAGTTGTGGCCGAGCGAATATGGGGAAGGGAAGACGATGGAAGGAATTGACAAAATGCTTTGCCGACTTGGTACAGAGTATATTGATCTGCTTTTACTGCATCAGCAGTTCGGGGATTATCTCGGAGCCTGGAAAGATATGGAAAAAGCTGTTGCTCAGGGAAAGGTTCATTCAATCGGTCTTTCTAATTTTGAATCCGAACGATTGGAAGAACTGATTCAAAATGCGTATATAAAACCAGCCGTTTTGCAGGTGGAATGTCACCCGTATTATCAGCAGATGGAACTTAAAAAGAGAATTTCACCTTATGGTACAAAACTTGAGTGCTGGTATCCAATCGGTCACGCTGATGCTGGTTTGTTGAATGAACCGCTTTTTGTGAGGCTTGGACACAAGTATGGAAAGAGCAGTGCGCAGATTATTCTTCGCTGGCATATTCAGGAAGGAAATATTATCTTCCCGAAGACTACGAATCTCCAGCATATGAAAGAGAATTTAGATATTTTTGATTTTACTTTAACGGATGATGAAATGTTGGAGATTCGCAGCTTGGATAAAGGTATGCGCTTCTTCACCATGTCTCTTCCTGAACAGGAGGAGCACCTGAGTCAATTTGTTCCGGCAGATTAAGATTACATTGATTGCGGCAGAGCATAAGACGTATGAAGCGGCCCGACAAAGTATTGAAGACACGCTTTTCAATATGGGACTGGATTATCTCGATATGATGATCATTCACAGTCCGCAGCCGTGGGTGGAAGTGAACCAGTCAGAAAACCGCTATGTAGAAGAAAATCGTGAAGTATGGAGAACTTTGGAAGAGGCATATAAAGCCGGAAAACTGCGTGCGATCGGCATCTCAAATTTCCAGATTGGAGATATCGAAAGTCTGATGAAGACGGTGGAGATTAAGCCGATGGTAAACCAGATTCTTTTGCATATCAGCAATACGCCATTGGAACTTGTTGAGTATTGTATGAAAAATGATATTGCAGTAGAGGCGTATTCTCCAATTGCACATGGAGAGATATTGAATCAGCCGGAGATTAAAAAAATGGCGGATCAATATGGAGTTTCCGTACCTCAGCTCTGCATCCGTTATACCTTGCAGCTCGGTGTAATCTCCTTGCCAAAGACTGCAAATCCGGCACATATGGAGAGCAATGCGCAGGTTGATTTTGAAATCAGTGAGCATGATATGGAAATTCTTAAGAATTTCAAGCATATTGAAAGCTACGGTCAAAGTGGTGTATTCCCGGTTTATGGCGGAAAAATGTAAGTGAAAAGTTATCCGGGCAAACCCTTTTATTTTCTTGACATTAAAGCAAACCTCGTATAAAATATATCTAAAATTATTAAAAATTTAGAATGAAAAAACGGAGGTATATAGTATGAAGAAGATAAAAAAGGGTTTGCCCTTTTTCTTGTGTTTGTCATGGCAGTTTCTGTGATCCCGCAGAGTGCTTTTGCAGCAAAAAAGAAGGTAAAACTAAGCAAGAAAGCGGTAACAGTGGCAGTGGGAGAGTCCGTTAAGATTCAATTGAAAAATAATAAGAAAAAAGTAAAATGGGCTGTTGCATCCGGTAAGAATATTGTTACATTAAGTAAAAAGAAAAAGACTGGTGTTACAATTAAGGGAAAAAAGGCCGGTAAAGCCAGAGTGCATGCAAAAATTGGAAAGAAAAAATATATCTGCAAAGTAACGGTAAAGAAGTTGGATATAACCAGTGATGACGAGGATGATTATGACGATGACAATCTGGACGATGATGACGACACAAGTACGGAAGAACCAGTGGTACAGCCGACAGAAAAACCGATGCCGTCGTCTGATCCGGTGATACCGTCGACAAGTGCGCCTTCTGTGGCAACACCGGAACCGACACCGGGAGAGGATACGACTCCGGTGCCTGCGACAATAGTACCATCTTTGGTTCCGTCGAGTTCTACGCCGAAACCATCGCAGACGTCTGTCCCGACGGTAAAACCGACGAATGTACCTTCCGCAACTCCGTTGGAGACAATGACGCCACCGGATAACACACCGGTTCCAACAATAAAACCAACAGTAAAACCAACGACAGAACCAACAGTGAAACCAACAGAAAAGCCGACACCGGAGCCAACGCAGACAGCCAGTCCGACGGTAGAACCGACAAATGCGCCTTCTGCGACACCACTGGAGACGATAACACCTTCATTGCCACCATCAAGTTCCACACCGGAACCAACAGTGGAACCTTCTGCGACACCGGTTGAGACGACTACGCCGCCGTCCCAGTCACCGGAACCAACGATAAAACCGGAGAATCATTATCAGGGACTTTATGCGGAGTCGGAGCCATTTGTGATTAGTTCTGTTACGTTTGACAAAGAGGTTACATCGTATTCATTGGCATATACCAATATTTATGTAACGCAGGAGGGGGCAGTGTCATTAAAGGATGTTGTACCGGATGTATCAAAATGTGCTTTCACGGTGTATTGTTATGGAAGGAAAGCGGAAGTGAAAGGAATTTCAGATATTGTCTGGAATGAGGAAGAGGGAGAAGATCCATACTATTCATTTGCGCTGACGGTGGAGCAGAACGGTAAAGAATATACGGAAACGGTCAAGATGATGCTTGGTGTTCCAAAGTATCCGAACAACCCCGGCAATTTGAGCAATGGTCTGACGCTGTTATCGCTGCAGGCAGATGACAAGACCTATGAGTTGGAAAGAAATGTAGCTTATGGTGGTGAAACTTATTATTTTAAAGATAAAGAAATTGACATATCGCAGATTGCCGAGGCGGAGAAAGTTTCGCTAGTTGGTGTTTATGAGGACGAAACGGTTACGGTAGATGCAGAGATACAGGAGTGGTATGGAGGGTATGTATATTTTATAAATCAATCTTTTAAGAAAGGAAATCTGGAAATTGGTTCCTGCTATTTTCAAGGTATCAAAAAATCAGAGCGTTATTTTGACGTGGATGCGTTTACTTCAACAAAAGGAGAAGTAACCGGTGATATGGTATCCAATGAATGGTGTTTCGTCTATGAGCCGAAATTGGAAAAGGGAAAATCATTAAAAGATATTTTTGGAAACCTTTCGGAAGAACTGAATATTTATCGTACGGTTTATAATAATGCCTACTATAAGGACAATGAGATACGAAATGTGGTATGGCATGAAGAAGCTTTCTATGAAAATAAAGAGGATCTGGGATATTATACGTTTGATATTGTCGTGACGGTGGATGGGCAGGAACTTACGCAGGAATATAAACTGATACAAAGACAAAGAACATATCAGGTATCCGGAAAACTGACAACGGCAGACGGGCTTCCGATTGCAGATGTAAACTTAGTGCTGGAAGAGGAAGGAGGATCTGAGGAAACAGTTACGACCGATTCCGAGGGATATTTCTCGAAGGAGTTGATTAAGGGAACGTATCAGTTCGATCTCGGACAACCGTTTACGGTAGATGACGAGGACTTGCAGTGGAATGAGTCACTTCCGGTTTATAAGATTATGGGAAAAGTGACCAGGAAGGGCGTTCAGTCGAAAGATGTCCCGTCATTTTGGTTTGATTCACAGGATGATACACAAACAATTGCCAATGAAAGCGATTATAGTGGGACAGAGATTAGGTATTGGGCTTATTTGGAAAAGGGAACCTATAACGTGACATCCTATAACACGCTGATCGAAACGATAACAGTAACGAAGAGTGAGACTCACGATATTACGATGGAACTCGGAATGGTTTTCGGAAAAGGTTCCGGATATTATAAATTTGTAAATACAGAGGATCCCGAAGTGTATGAGCAGCCATATGCAGCAAATGGAAGCTACAAGGTT
>DJNB01000061.1:2836-3304 GCA_002435545.1 Lachnoclostridium sp. UBA6475 | reverse complement strand
CGGGTACTTATGAAGTGCAAAAAGACGGAACGGTTATTGATACCATTGAAGTAAAGCTTGGTGACATGGAAAAAGATTATGTTGTGCATACATGCAAAGGCGAACTGCTTGATGTGAAAGGAGTTCAGATCCCGAAAAGTGTATATGACTACGATATTGTGGTTAAGAAAGATGGTGAGGTGTATCAAAATTTTTCGTTGACAAGATGGAGTGGGGAAACATCCGGCTACAATTTTTCTGCTTTACCGGGTACCTATCAGTTTTACTACGATGAAAAGCAGATTGCAGAGATTACGGTTACGGATTCCGACGTTGTACAGGATTTAACGATGCCGGTGAAATACGTAAAAATAAAAATGTACGATGCGCAGCATCAGCTGATTCCTCTTACACAGCAAGTCACGTTGATAAACCAGGAAAGCAGTCAACAGTATAATCTGTATGGGGAAGAGGACGAAGACTCCGTAG
>DJNB01000061.1:1710-2765 GCA_002435545.1 Lachnoclostridium sp. UBA6475 | reverse complement strand
TGGGCACATACCAATGTGGAACTTACGAAGGTATGCCAAGCATGCAGGGTAAGACGATTACGATAGAAGAGGACACCGACGAGATTGTCATGAATATGAATGTGTATAAGCTGACAGGAAACTGCAAAATTAATGGAGAAAGTGCAGACCGCAGCACATGGATTGATTTGTGTCGAAAAGAAGATGGCTATTATCTGGCATCGTGTACTGTCGATGACGAGGGAAATTATGTGTTTTATCTCGAACCGGGTGAGTATACTATGAAGGTATATAACTCCAATGTGACAATGGACAAGGGTGAGGAAGTGAGTGTCACAAATGATGCCGTCGTCAAGGATTTGGATATTACAAACGCAAGCTGACTTATCCTTGACAGACCGGATTGGATATGCTATAGTTTTTACAGAATAAGGGAATGAAGTTCTCCCTAAGTAGTTAGATACTTAAACCGCTTATAAAAGCTGATGACTTCTGCGATTTAATTATACGCAGAAGGTGTCAGCTTTTTCTGCGGTTAAAGGAGGAAATGATATGTTGTTAAGTATTGCGTTGATTCTGTTGGTGGGGATGTCGATGGGATGGCTCTGTCAGAAAATGAAACTTCCCGGATTGTTAGGGATGTTAGCGACGGGAATTGTTCTCGGACCGTATGTATTGGATCTGCTGGATGCAAATATCCTTGGAATTTCGGCGGAACTTCGAAAGATAGCCCTGATCATCATATTGACAAGAGCAGGGCTTGGACTGGATCTGTCCGGACTGAAAAAGATAGGCAGACCGGCGGTTCTGATGTGCTTTGTTCCGGCGAGTTTTGAACTGCTTGGAATGTTACTGCTGGCTCCGAAACTGATGGGATTATCGGTATTGGAGGCGGCAGTGATGGGCGCAGTATTAGCGGCAGTTTCCCCGGCTGTCGTCGTGCCGAGAATGGTAAAACTGATGGACGAAGGCTATGGCGTGAAAGAAGGGATCCCGCAGCTGATCCTGGCAGGAGCGTCGGTCGATGATGTCTATGTTATCGTCTTATTTTCGACATTTACGGGAATGATGCAGGG
>DJNB01000061.1:0-1584 GCA_002435545.1 Lachnoclostridium sp. UBA6475 | reverse complement strand
AGCTGCTGGCTTATTTTTTTCAGAAGATCCATATGCGGGATACTTCGAAAGTGCTTATTATTCTCAGCATATCGTTTCTGCTTATCGTGCTGGAAGATCATCTTACGACACCGATCACATTTTCTGCGCTGATCGCAGTTATGTTTATCGGGATCGGACTACAGAAGAAAAGGGAAGTTGTGGCAAATAGGCTTTCTGCAAAATATGGAAAATTATGGGTGGCGGCAGAGGTGTTCTTATTTGTATTAGTAGGTGCGACCGTAAACATTGGATATGTTGGTAAGGTAGGAATAAAAGCACTTATCGTTATCGCCGGCGCCTTGGTATTTCGGATGCTTGGCGTGCTGGTGTGTCTGCTTGGGACAGAGATCAAGGGAAAAGAAAGGCTGTTTACCATGCTGGCGTACACGCCGAAAGCGACGGTTCAGGCGGCAATCGGCGGGATCCCGCTCTCGCTGGGCTTTGCGTGCGGAGAATCCGTGCTGGCAGTCTCGGTTCTTGCCATCGTGTTTACAGCGCCCCTTGGGGCATTTGCCATTGATCTCACCTATAAAAAGTTTTTGAAAAATAAGAAACAGAAAGAAAGACGGGCAGGGGTTGATTTTTGAGGAAAAGTCGGCTAAAATGTAATTGAAGTAAAAAATAGCCGAGGTGATCAGTGTGAGATATATAGCAAGAAATCTGGAAAAAGTTGTTTTAGAAGTTACCAAGGAATATCCGGTTGTGCTGGTGACAGGGCCAAGGCAGGTAGGAAAAACTACGATGCTGCAAAAACTGATGGAAGGCACAGACAGAAATTACGTATCGTTAGATGACCTGAATGAGAGAAATCTGGCAAAGACGGACCCGGAAATGTTTTTACAGCTGCATAAGCCGCCGATATTGATCGACGAGGTTCAGTATGCTCCGGAATTATTTGTTTATATAAAAATACATGTCGATAAATATCATAATGCGGGGGATTTTTGGCTTACCGGTTCACAGGTGTTTAAACTGATGAGCGGGATCCAGGAATCCTTGGCAGGCAGAGTTGCCGTATTATCACTTACCTCGTTGTCCCAGGCAGAGATCTGTGGCGGAGAGATGCAGCCATTTACTCTGGATATAGAAAAATTGTCTGGAAGACGGAAAGAAAGAACAGAGGCGGATACCGGCGTGATATTTGACCGGATCTTCCGAGGTTCTATGCCGGCTATCGTCAGTGAAAAAAACAGTAACAGCCAGATATTTTACAGCAGTTACCTGACAACATATATTGAACGGGATGTAAGAGAATTGTCAGATGCAATAGATTCTCTTAAATTTCTGCATTTTATTACAGCGGTTGCCGCAAGATGCGGGCAGATTTTGAATATTGCGGAAATTGCCAGAGATGCAGATATCAATCAGAAACAGGCGAAAAACTGGCTGGGTGTATTGGAAACATTGGGACTTATTTTTTATCTGCATCCGTACTCAAATAATATGTTGAAACGACTGGTAAAAACTCCTAAATTGTATTTTTATGATACAGGGCTGGTGTGTTATCTGACAAAATGGAGCAGCGCCGAGACGTTACAAAGCGGAGCAATGAATGGGGCAATC
>DJNB01000121.1 GCA_002435545.1 Lachnoclostridium sp. UBA6475 | reverse complement strand
ACGAAAAGCGGAAAACGTAAGTTATTGAGGCAGCTCACAAAGACGGAGTTTGACGAAGAATCCTGGAAACAGACGCAGTGTGCGGTGAAAGAAATGACAGGGCATATGGCTTTCGGCGTAAAATTTCAGGCGATATTATCAGGGATCCGGAGCATCCGGGAACAGGATTTTGAAGACAAGGAGCTGTATCCGGCAGAGTGCAAAAAGCCGGAATGGATTTCTATCATTATCGGAAGTGTGCTGGCTCTTTCCATGATCGTCAGTCTTGTCCTTAGCCTGTTTGAAGTGATATCTTTTGGCGCCGCCGGCATTGTGCTGTTAGTCTGTCTTTGTAATCTTTGTATCTTCTCGTATTTCCATGGGAAAGAATACGAAGAAATCGGAAAATGTATTCATGCCTTTGGCAAAATGGAACGGTTGATAACTTTTGTATCCGAAGTGGAATTTAAAGAAGATATGCTGTGCCGCTGTCAGAAAAAAATACGTCTGGGGAAAAAGACCATGCACCGGATCAGCACGATTGCATCATTGTACTATGCCAAAGAAAATATGTTTTCCAATATTCTATTTAATGTGGTATTTGTGCTAAATCCTCTGCTTGTCTTTTTATATCGAAATACGATGAAAGAAGGAGGTGAGATCCTGTATGAGACAATGGACAGCATCGAAAAAATAGAATTGATCATGGCACTTGCAGGGACAGCCTGGAGCAAAGATACGGTCTGTATGCCGGAACATAAAAAAGAGATTTCTTTTTCCGCAGAAGAGATGAAACATCCGCTGCTTCCGGAAGCGGAATGTATTGCCAATGATTTTTCCTGCGGAGAAGAAATTGTTATCATAACCGGTTCAAATATGAGCGGAAAGTCTTCTTTTATGCGGACGATCGGTGTGAATCTTGTCTTAATGTATGCCGGAACTTATGTAAATGCAAAGCAGTTCCATGCTCCATTTATGCGGATCTTTACGTCCATTGGCGTACAGGATGATATCAGCCGGGGGATCTCCACGTTTTACGGAGAACTCCTGCGGATAAAAAAAGTGCTGGATTATGCCGGAAATACAGAGGAAAATGACATCCCTTTTATCGTATTTATCGATGAGATCTTTAAGGGAACAAATTACAATGACAGACTTTTTGGTGCCAAAGCGGTCGTGCATAAATTGGCAGAGAAACACTGCATCACTTTTATTACGACACATGATTTTGAACTGTGCGAAGTGCCGGAAAAGAAAGTGAGCAACTATTATTTTACAGAAAATTACAACGGGGATCAGATCGTATTTGACCATAAAATCCGTTCCGGGCAGTGTAAGACTACCAATGCACGTTATCTGATGGAACGCATCGGTGTACTCTCTCCTTCAAACTGACGCATACGACGCAGCAGGTATTTGTATTTATACTGAATGGCGGTCATTTCATAGATACAGCTGTCGACCAGATCCGGGTCATTGACGTTGTCAAAATTGGAGTGGGCGATGGCTAATGATGTTTTTACCTCTTCGATCTCGCGGAGCAGTTCCTGCTTCGCTTGATAAAGGGGATCTTTTTTTCTTCTCATAATTTCCTCATTTCCCGCGTGATTACGCGCTTTTTTAATGCTTCTTTTAGTAGGATTATAACCTGCTCGCAAAAAAAAATGCAATTTTTTAAAAAAAGTTGTTGACAAAAATCGACTCATCGTGCTAGTATATGAATCACAACAAATCGAGGGGGTGACAACATCGAAAATCAACCGCTGATTTTCCTTGTGTTGTTACCGGCTGCGCTCTGCGATTTATACTGTTATCGAGTTCCTCATATATTAATTATTATGGGACTTGGCCTAAGTTTATACCATAATTTTGTGACCTATGGACCGGCTGGGGCAGTATATTTTTTAGCAGGATGCGTCATTCCTCTTATCGTCTGTAGTTTCTTTTATTTGCTTCGGATGTTCGGAGCTGCAGATATCAAATTAATTTCCATTATTTGTAGTTACTATAGTTTTGCGTTTGGTGCCCGTGTGACGTTTTATGCGTTACTGGCTGGTGCTTTATTTTCTACACTCAAGATTCTCAGGGAGCGGAATTTATTTCGCAGATTCCTATATTTTTCAAGTTACATAAGGCAGGTTTACAGAGAAAAAAAGCTGATTCCATACTATGCGTCAGAAAATTGGGAAAAAGAGGCAGTAATTCCCTTTTCGGTCTGCATTTTATTTGGATACTGTATTTGTCTCTGCATTTACTAGAGGGAAGGGTGATACATGAACAGAATTTGTTATATCTATCTCAGGGATAGAGAATATGCGGTACGTTTTTTAACGTATTTCCGGCAGAAACTGCCCCAATATATGGAAATTAAAATGATATCAGAAAAAGGGGAAGCAATGGAAATTGCCGAAGGTTCCATTGTGATCTCAGACGATAAAGGGGTTCTGGAAGAAATTGGAAAAAGCGGAATTTTTCTTTCAGAGAGTCCGGTAACAGACAATGAAAATGAAATCTTTAAGTACCAAAAGAGAACGGCTATCTGGAAAAGTTTTTGTAAGATAGTGGGACAAACGGGGGATGAGGAGCAGAAAACAGTGAAAAAGAAAGGGATCTGCTGTGTTTTTTCACCGGAAGGAGGAGAGGAAAAAACGCGTCTTGCCTTACAGGAAGCGATGGAAAGTGCGCAGCAGGCAAAAGTGCTCTATATAAGCATGTGCGGCGTACCGGTATTTTTCCCGGAGGAATTGACGGAGACACCGTCGTTGTCGCATCAGGGACTGGCAGAGTGGATCCTGGCAGTACAAAATGAAAAAAACAATGAAGCACTGGAAAAACTTGTATATTCACACGGCAAAATATCCATTCTTGCGCCGGTGGCACATTACAAGGATCTGCTTGATTTTACCAAACAGGAGATCGAAAACATGATGGAGGGGCTTCAAAAGCAGACGTTGTTTGACCGTGTGATACTGGAAGTTGGACAATTTTTTGAATATACGTTTGATCTTCTGGATTATGCGGATGAAATTATAATGCCGCTGGAAGACGGTTTTTTAGCAGCGATCCGCAGACATGTTTTAAGGGAATATTGTTTTGCGGAAAAGAGGGAATCTATATGGGACCGGATTACGTTTTGTGAGGTAACCTGTCCGAAGATTAAGAATCTGAGAGAGATGAAATCTTTCTTACAAACAGGGGGTGTAGACGATGGAGAAACAGATTAAGCAAAGGATATGTGAAAGGGTGCTGCAACAGGTTCCGACCGGTGTGGACGTAGATGAACAGTATCTGACGGATGTCATCGATCAGGTGATCACGGAGATGGGGCAGGAGCAGTATATGCGTTTTCGCGATCGAAGAAAAATGCGCCGTGAGATATTTAATTCCATGCGAAAGTTAGATGTGCTGCAGGAATTAATTGAGGATGAAGACGTTACGGAAATTATGATCAATGGTCCGCAGCATATTTTTATTGAAAAAGAAGGCAGTTTATATGAAACCGGTCTGACGTTTGATTCGGAAGAGCGGCTGAGTGATATTGCACAGCAGATCGCGTCAGAGGGAAACCGCATTGTAAATGAATCGACGCCAATATTAGATGTACGATTGGGAGATGGTTCGCGTGTCAATATTGTAATGCCGCCTATTGCATTAGAGGGGCCGGTTATCACGATCCGTAAATTTCCGAAAGATCCGCTCACGATGGAGAAACTTGTGGCGATGGGGGCGGTCACGCCGGAGGCAGACAGATTTCTGAAAGCACTTGTAGAAGCGAGATACAATATTTTTATTTCCGGAGGGACCGGAGCAGGAAAGACTACGTTTTTAAACATATTGTCAAATTATATTCCAGTGTCGGAGAGAATTATTACGATTGAAGATTCGGCAGAACTTCAGATCCGGAATGTGGAAAATATTGTAAGAATGGAAGCGCGGAATGCCAATGTGGAAGGGAAAAACCAGGTGACGATCCGGGATCTGATCCGGAGTGCCCTTCGGATGCGGCCGTCCAGAATAATTGTCGGAGAGATCCGCGATGCGACAGCGATCGATATGCTTACGGCTATGAACACCGGACACGATGGAAGTTTGTCAACAGGACACGCCAATAGTCCGAAAGATATGCTAAACCGGCTGGAGACACTTGTATTGATGGGAATGGATATTCCCCTTCCTGCCATCCGGCAGCAGATTTCTTCCGCCATTGATATTATTGTTCATTTGGGGCGGCTTCGTGACAGATCACGTAAGGTGCTTGCTATCTGTGAGATAGGAGAGGTGGAACAGGGGGAGATACAAATTTTTCCAATATTTTCCTTTGAGGAAGAAGGAGAAGAAAATGGAAGGATAAAAGGAACTTTGAAACGAACCAGCCATATCCTTCGTTCTATGGATAAATGTAAGAAAGCCGGGGTGAAATTAGAATGATTTCCTATACAGATTATTGCTTTTCCAAACGGGAAAAAGTACGCTATGGAGCGATCGGAATGGGGATAGGAAGTATGACAGCCGTATTGTTTTTTAATCATATTTTTGCGGTTATCCTGCTGGCTTTTGCAGGCGGATTTTTGTTTTTAAAATATTATTGCCGTGTTTTGGCAAAGAGGCAGCAGGAGATACTCGTGCTGCAGTTCAAAGACGCAATGGAAAGTATGATATCGGCGTTATCCGCCGGATATTCATTGGAAAATTCTGTATTTGAAGCGCAGAAAGATCTGGCGCTTATGTATCAAAAAGAGGATCTGATCATGAAAGAATTTGATTATTTTGTAACTCAGGTCAGGCTTCATGTTCCGGTTGAAAAATTAATGATGGATCTCGGAGAAAGAAGTGGTATGGAAGATATAAAAGTTTTCAGTGAGATTTTAATTACCGCGAGAAAAACGGGTGGAAATCTTGTAAAAATTATGAAACGGACAGCAGAGAATATCAGCCAGAAAATAGAGACAAAAAGGGAAATTGAAACGGTGATTGCCGGTAAGAAAATGGAAGCAGGATGTATGAATTTAATACCGATCGGGATTATTTTATATCTGCGGATATGTTCACCGGGCTTTCTTGATCCGCTGTATGGAAATCTTCCCGGCATAATGATCATGACCGTTTCCCTTGCTGTTTATATATTTGCCTTTTGGTGGAGTCGAAAGATCACGGATATATCGGTCTAGAAATGAGGGATACCGTATGATGGAAAAACTTGAAAATTATATCTGGTCAGTAGTAAAAAAACTTCGTATTCAGTCGTGGTTTTGGAAGATGACAGAACATTTTCCGGGCACGAAAACCATGGTAACGTCGTTGTATCGGAAGCAGGAACAGGAAGAACAGCTTCAAAAGATCTGGTGTAAACGAATTGGATTTATTTTGATTTTTCTGCTGACGGCATTTCTGTTTCTTCTGATACCGGGAGAAGAAAAGGAAGAAACGACGATATGTGATGGAAGTACGATCTTGCGTGAGGATACAGGAAAAGAGATTTCCTTTGACTTTATTACACAGGTTCAGGGAGAGGACAAAAAAGAGACGATTACATTGTATCTGGACGACAGAGAGTTTACTCCGGAAGAATTTCTGCAGCTGGATAAGTTATGTCTTACCTATCTGAATGAGAAATTAAAGGGAAATAATCAGTCGCTGGAAAAGGTAAATTCTTCATTGAATTTTGTGGCAGAAGTTCCTCAAACGGGGATTGAAATCTCATGGGTACTTCCTGAAAACTATATTCGGGAAGAGGGAAGTTTAAATTATATGGAAATTCCAAAGGAAGGAGTGAAAACGAATGTAGTGGCACAGGCAAAATGGCGTAATTGGGAAAAGGAATACACATTTCCCATTACGATTGAGAGTAATAATCTTCCGCAGGGGGAGTGGGCGGTCTATCAGATTAAAGCCGCGATACTGGAAAAAGTCGAACAGCAAAATGCGCAAAAACAGATAGCACTTCCTACAAAAATTGGAGATTACAGCGTCCGCTACGAAGAGAGCGAAAAAGAAAAATCCCCACCGGTATATCTTTTGGTGTTTTTAATTATCTTTTTCTTTCCCATAATTTGGAAAAAAGAAGAAAGAAAAAAGATAGAACATCGTCAACAGCAGCTTCAATTGGATTATCCGGAATTTATCAATAAGAGTATGTTATTGTTTAATGCCGGATTAACGATCCGGGGGTGTTTTAAAAGACTGGGGGAGGAATATCAACGCAATCTGCAGAAAGGGGGTGAACGCCGTTATGTGTATGAAGAGGTCTTGACAGCCTACCAGGAAATGACCAATGGCGCATCCGAAGCAGCAGCCATGGAGCATTTCGGAAAAAGATGTCGACAGCTTAGCTATTTGCGATACGCTTCTATTATCAATCAAAATATGAAAAAAGGGACAGAAGGCTTTATTGCATTATTGGAAACTGAGGCATCTGATGCGTTTGAAAAGCGCAAAGAATTAAGCAGGCAGATGGGAGAAACAGCGGGCACAAAATTGCTTCTCCCAATGATGCTTATGTTTGGCATTGTAATAACAATTATTATAATGCCGGCTTTTATGGCAATGTAACCGTAAACCAAGATTATGAAAGAAATGAGGGATAACATGAGATATGTAATGCAGTTTATGAAAGAGGAAGATGGAATCGGAATTGTGGAATTGATATTGATTCTGGTGATTTTGATTGCGTTAGTACTTTTGTTTAAGAATAAGATCACATCTGTAATTGACGATGCCTGGAAGTCATTTGATAAAGACAGCAAAAGTATTATAAATGGAAAAGAAGGCTGATGGCAGTATAACAATTTTTCTGACACTGACATTTCTTGTAATGATCGCCCTGGGATGTGGGATGGTGGAACTTGCAAGAGGAAGCGTATGCAAAAATCAGGCACAGCGGCTGCTTCGCGTCGGCACAGAAAGTTTGTTAGCAGAGTACAGTGAACCAATGTACAAAGAATATCGTCTGTTTTTTTTAGAGGACGCCGGTAAGTCGTATGAGGATACCATTGAATTTTATATTAACAAAAATCTGGAACAACCAAAAAGTTTATTACCGATAACAGATCTATTCGGTGGTACTTTAGAAGAAGTTAACGTACCGGATAAGACATATGTTACGGAAGATGGCGGGCAGCCAATGCTTGACCAGATCTGTGAATATATGAAACGAGAAGGGATATCGCAGATTTTTGATAACATCAAGGGGAACAAGGCGGCATTGGATTCTATGGAAGCAACGGCAAATGAAATTGAAAAAGACACGGCGGAACAGAAAGAAAAAGCAAAGGAGGGAATGGAACTCGTACAATGGATGGAAATGATAGATGGTGTTTGTGTAAAAAATGGAAATATCAAAGAAAAAACGATATTTGCCAAGATGTTTTTTCGTGGGAAAAAACAGGCACAGACATTTCATATTTCAGACCAGAACATATGGAAAAAAATGGAAAATAAAGTAGTTTCCATTGATGAAATGTTAAAGGATATTTCGAGCAAAGAGCAAGAAAGAAAAAAATATTTGAAAATGTTTCAGCAATTGGAAAACCTGTGCAGCCGGCTTGCAAGTGAAGCCGAACAGAATATGGAAATGTGTAAGTCTGTTCCCGGCAGAGATACGCTTGCAGAAGAGTTGAAAACGAACCGATCCATTTTATCCCAAAGCAGTACGCTGCTATCCCAGACTTGGAGTGAGGAGAGTGACAAGGAACTCCGGGCGTTATGGGCAGAGTATAAGATGCCGTCAATGTGCTTTGATTACAGCGGGATGGAAGAAGACGGTGGCGGGGAAAATCCACTGGATTCCTTTTCCAAAGCAATGTCAGAGGGAGTACTTAAAATGGTAATGGAAGACTACAGTAAGGTGTCTGAACGAACCGTAGAAAATCCGGATCATTATCTGCAGCTGATACAGGAGCAGGAAAAGGAAAAAAGAAGTGACCCTGTAAAAACGCTGACAGATGACGAGAATGTTGATTTTCAAAACAGCGCACAGAAAATGGGCAGTTTTGCAGCTACGGAAGCATGCCTTCTGGCCTATTTAAAAAAGTTTTTTTCCAATGTGACGCAAACGGCAGGATCGGATAATGTGCTCCGGTATGAATGGGAGTATTTGATCCGTGCTGAAAGAAGTGATAAGGAAAATCTTTCCGGTGTCATTGAACGAATCGTCTTACTCCGAACGGCGGCAAATGCTTCTGCGCTATTTGTCTCTGCAAAAAGCCGTGAAACAACACATGCAGCTGCACTCGCGGTGGTTGGTTTTACAGCAATAGAGCCATTGATACGGTTTATGCAAACCTTATTTACGGTATTGTGGGGAATGGCGGAAGCGGTGGTTGATACGGCGGCAATCCTGCAGGGAAAAGAGGTTCCTTTCGTCAAGACAGCAGATAAGTTTTCTGTAGATTTTACGGAATTGTTTGCTTTTACGCACGACTTGGTCATGCAGAAGGCCAGGCAGTATAAGAAGGCAGATAAACGGTCTTTTGGCTACGAGGAATATTTAAGTTTTTTCCTGCTGGCGATGGATCGAAGTACAATATGCGAAAGAATGATGGATCTGATGGAGTGGAAGATACAGAAAAAGTATGTTCCCGGATTCCGACTGGGTTTATGTACAAGCCGGTTTGATGTGACAGCAAAATTTGTCTATCCGTGGAAACTCCCGTTCCGAAGGTTGCCGGAGGTGGATTTTACGGTAGAGACAAGCCAACAGGCAGAGTATTGAAAAATTATCGAGGCGAGAAAGGGTATTCTATTAAAAAATAAATTAACATATCTACACATATCTAACCAAAAGGGAAATTGCCTACCATACAATAGAGTACCCTTTCTCGCCTCGAGTCATGAAAGGAAAGGAGGAAGCAAATGCAGAAACAAAAAGGTGAGCCGGGTTTCAACGGTTCGATCACCGTTGAGGCGGCACTGGTTGTTCCTTTGTTTATTTTTGTGATCGCAGGTATGATATATATAAATCAATTGCTGTATCGTCAGGAGCAGGTTCAATGTGCCTTGGAAACAGCGGCAAAGCAGACGTCATTGGAATATGCTTTATCAGGGAAAAAACTGGCTGTAAATCCGGCTGTTATGACGGCAAAGATAAACGCGTCGGTTTCCGGACGCAGCGATGCAAATGCGTCAATCATAGGCATTACAAAGTCGAAGATTTATGAGGATATCGACCAGATGGAATTTGTCGCAGGTTATACGGTCACATCTCCTATTCCGGTTTTTATGAAACGTATTTTTTGTTTCAATGAAAAATATTACGGGAGAGCGTTTACCGGCGTACTGACACGTATGACTTCAAGTGAACAAAAAGAAGATCAGATGGTTTATGTTACAAAGACGGGAAAGGTCTATCATGAAAACCTGACCTGCCATCATCTGAAATTAGGCTTGCAGCAGGTTTTTATAAAAGAACTGGAAAAGCGGAGAAGTGAAGATGGACACATCTATTATCCCTGCGAAAAGTGCTGTGCGGGAAAGGAATTGCCGGATAGTCAGGTCGTTGTTATCTGTAACTATGGAAGCCGGTATCATGTACAAAAAAATTGCCAAAAGATAAGCCGCAGTATAAGAGAAATCCCGATTTCGCAGGTGGAAGGAAGAACACCCTGCAAGACTTGTGTAAAAGGAAAGGAGATGAGCAGCGGGTGAAACTAATAGAAGTTTTATTATGGATCTGGTTATTGGTTTTGTCTGTGATTGACATAAAAAAGAAATGTTTTAACAGGACAATTTTGTCAATTTCAACGATTGCTTTTGGCGTGTTAATGATAACGGTATGTATACTTAATGTAAAAGATTGGAAAATGGTTCTCGGCGGTATGATACTGGGGGCAGTGTTTCTGCTGGCAAGTGTTATTACACGTCAAAGTATAGGGACAGGAGACGGCTGTATTTTGACAGTATGCGGTATGGTTACAGGACTGTATCAGATGGTAGTGCTTATGATCCTTTCGCTTGGATCTGCTTCGTTTTACGGAGTGGCTTTATGCCTTTGCAAAAAGGCGGGACGGCATACAAAAATACCATTTGTTCCGTTTATCTGTCTTGGATATGGGGTGATTTTAATATGCAGTTTAATGATAAAGTAAAAGGGTCTTTTACCCTCGAAGCGACTTTTGTTGTAACAATAATTTTATGGATTGTTTTCTCCCTTTGCTATCTGTCACTTTTATCCCATGATCAGGTGGTGTTATATTCAAGCGGCCAGAAATGTCTGCGGGAAAATTATCGGGAGGAACAGAGCAGAGAAGTTATGCAAAAGCAGTTATTTATTTTAAAGATTAACAAAGTTGTCTGCAAAGAAAATGTGTTAAAAAAGAAAATGACCGTTACGGCAGAGATTGTTATGACAGCACCTTTTCTGAGTAAGCAGGCAGAGTATCGTGACGAGATGGAGATAGAAAACTGGACTTGCAGCAAACGGATGTGGGATGCTGCGATAATAAAAAAGGGGTGATCTTTACCATGCAAATAAATATCATATCAGATCTTAAAGAACGAAAAATACAGATTAAGACAGAGGAAAGGAAGAGCGGATATGGTACAGAACTCTTGTATTATGCTGATGTGGCTGGGATCGTAGGACCGGCAGAATTAAGCGTAGACGGAGAAGTACATTACATTTTTTCCTTTGGTGAAAAGATAACAATGAGTGAATATTTAAAAAAGGAAACATTGGATGAAAAAAAGATCGTGCAGTTGTACCGGAGTTTATTGAAAAGAATGAAAGAAATAGAAGAATACTTTTTAGTTCCGGAGAATCTTATATTATGCGCCGATTACATTTTTATGGATCCGCTTAATGAGCTGCATCTGGCTTATATGGACGGATATGCGGCGAATGTGGCAGATGAACTGGCTAAAATTACGGAAGAAATTATGAATGTAATGGATCATAACTGCCGGTCTTTGACATTTCTTGTATATGGAATACATAAAGTATGTCGGGAAGAGAATTTTACGTTAAATAAATTAGAACATTATTTGGAACAATATCATTACGAAGAAACGGAAAAGATTTCTGCTCCCTGTCCTGCGCCGGAAAGAGTAAAAAAAGAAAAAATACAAAAGAAAAAGGCGAAAAAAACGGAATGGCTTCTTGTTGGAGTGGTGTGTATCGGTGCTGCCTGGTATATGGGCTGGATGGACGGGGTATTAATATCCGGTGCGTGGTATAAGATCGTAGGGATCTGCTGTGCGATCGCGCTGTTATACAGCATTTGGAACTTGTGTATCAAAAAAGAAAAAATTACAGAATATGGAAATTCACACAACGAAGTACAATTGTATTTGAAGCCGATGAATCCAAGTGACCCTTATATCCGGATCGATCATAGTCCCTTTTATATCGGAGCGGATGAAAGACATGTAGAAGGAAGTATTTTGCAAAAGGATGTAAGTGAGGTTCATGCCAAGATTGTAATGGAAGAAAACGATATCTATATAATTGACCAGGAAAGTGAAGAAGGCACATCCATTAATAAAGAGAAATTAATCCCATGGGAGTGCCACCGTCTGTCGGATGGTGATATTGTAGATATTTCTTCTCACTGCTATCAGGCAGTAGTTTCCGAGTGCTCATAAGACATATGAGCCAGATAGGAAGACTGAAAATAAGAATTATCTGCCAGCGAAATATCGGTAGTATGTTTCTTAACATGAGATACAAATTGCTGTAAGTTGGAAAAATTTTCCGATAGTTCAGCCAGTCCATTGAGGCAGCTGTTTCCAACACAATGGATACGTTCCGGTTGAATGCTGCAAAACATACCTAATAAAGATGCTTTTTCCAGCGAGATAGAATATCCCAGTCCGCCCGCCAGATAGAGGGAGTCAACCTTATCCGGGGAAATGCCGGCTTCGTGGCAGAGGGTGTCAATCCCGGCTGCGATAGCCGCAATCGCCAGCTGCATCTGGCGTACATCATTTATACTAAAAGAAATTACCGTTTCTTTGGAACGGGCAAGGGTGATTCCATTTTTTGGAAATTTCTCAGTCAGAGTGCCATCTGCATGGATGTAGTGCTGAGAAAGCAGTTCGGCAAGTGTACTGATCGCACCGCTTCCGCAGATGCCGGCAGGAAGTTTGTTTGCAATGGTCTGGATCCGTGGCACAACACCGCGCAGTGAAACATCCGAGATGGCGCCGGGAATTGCCGGGCAGCCATGCGATAGTCCATTGCCCTCTAATGCAGGGCCGGCAGCCGTGCTTGCTGTAAACAGATGGTTTTGGTGACAGAGTACCAGTTCGCCGTTGGTGCCGAGGTCTGCTAAAAGACAGGTGTCTTTCCGGGTGTCAAAGGACAGGGATAAAAGTCCGGAAGTAATATCACCGCCAATAAAAGCAGAAAGCCATGGAAGGATAAAGACTTCTACCTCATTATGCGTAAAACAAAAATTCGTGAACTCCGAGGGAGTAAAAGGAAAACCGGTCATTCCCTGCAAAGATAGATTCAGCAGTAAGTGGATCATAGTTGTATTACCGCCGATCAGGCATTGCCGGAGCGAAACATCCGGAAATTGTAAAAAAAAGGAAGATACATGTTCTTCGAGGCAAGATACGATCCGATGGTGAAGTAAGTGGTGTTCATGATCCGAAACGTCATAATTGATCCGGCTGATGACATCTGCTCCGTATGGAATCTGCGGGTTTGGAAAAACTTCTGAAAAAAAGGTGGTTCTTTTCGCGGAATGATAGTAAACCATTGCAATCGTTGTAGTTCCAATGTCTATGAGTAACGTGTCCGGGGAAACAGATAGATCTGCCTTTTGCATCAGACCCAGACCTTCTATCTTTTGATTTACGGCGGAGTCACGAAGACAGACCGTAAGGGGTTCCTTGGGAATCAGTGCGCAGGGAAAGTCATATTGTGTGCCGCCGCATACATTTGCACCATGGCAGTTGCACGGTAAAGAAAAGCCCTGCTTTTCCAAAAGATCCAGGACCGTTAAGGTGTTGTTTGAATTGGCTTCAATGTGAATCTGCATAGCAAAAATTTTCCTTTCCGTGCTTCTTTGACACATACGTTGTATTATGCTATTATAGTACCATAAAATGCAGATTGGGTCAAAGCAGATTTATAAGTACAATGTAGAAGGGAGTGCTTTATGGACAGGAAAGAAACAGTAGTGAGGGAACAACAGCCGCTTCCCATTGTTACCATCTTATTGGTTTTAATAAATGTAGTTGTATTTTTGTATACAGAATGGAAAGGTTCATCTCTGGATGCCGAATTTATGATTGATATGGGTGCCATGTATGAACCGGCATTTATTGAGGGGCATGAGTATTACCGCATTATTACACACTTTTTTCTGCATTTTGGATTGGAACATTTAGCCAATAATATGATTTCTCTTTTGGTGCTTGGATATACATTAGAACAGGAAATTGGCAGGATACGATATTTGTTTTTGTATATGGCATCCGGGGTTATTGCCGGTTTCGTGTCCGTTTATGTGAATCTGTATCTTGGCGAGAATGTTGTTTCGTGCGGGGCATCCGGTGCAATTTATGGATTAATGGGTGCGCTGCTCATGTTACTGATTAAAAATCGTAAGCGGATTGTCCGCGGTGATATTATGCGGTTTGGAGTATATCTGCTGCTCAGTTTATACTCCGGAATGCAGGATACAGGGATTGATAATACGGCACATATCAGTGGTGTTGTCGCCGGATTTATCCTGTGTGGCATCATATATCGACGGAAAAACCAAACAGAAGTAAGAATTGGAGGGTATTAATGCAGGTTAATATTTATTATGGAGGAAGAGGGTTGATCGATGACCCTACATTATATACAATCGAAAAGATTGCACAGGTTTTGGATGAATTGCGTGTTACTGTGGAACGATATAATTTGTATGAAGAAAAGAGTGGAATATCGGTTCTGCCAAAAACATTAAAAAATGCAGATGGTATTATCCTGGCAGCCTCTGTCGAATGGTATGGCATTGGGGGATATCTGCAGCAGTTTCTGGATGCCTGCTGGCTGTATGGCGATAAAGAAAAGATCAAACATATCTACATGCTTCCGGTTGTCATGGCAACCACATACGGAGAAAGAGAAGCGCAGGCAGGCCTGATCCGCGCCTGGGAAATGCTGGGCGGATGTCCGTGCGAGGGCATTTGTGCCTATGTGGATAACCATGTAGAATTTGAGACAAATTCAGATTATGGTTTAATGATAGAAAAATGTGCAGAAAACTTTTACCGCGCGATATCAAAACGGATCATTGCTTTTCCAAACAGCAGTTCGCAGGTAAAGAAAACGGTACTGCGAAGCACAAGAATGTCGCTTACTCCACAGGAAAGCGAGCAGTTATCGGCGTATGTGTCCGATGATAACTATGTAAAAAAACAAAAAGAAGATATCGAGGAACTGGCAAGTTTATTCAAAGATATGCTTGGAGAAGAAGAGGAAAAGGATAACGATCCTTACATCAAAAAACTGAAAAAGCATTTTGTACCCAAAGAGGGAGTGACAGCATCGTTCCGACTTGATCTGACAGATATTGGAAAAAGCCTGGTCGTTGACGTAAAAGGAGAAAACCTGGATTGTCATTATGGAAATATGGATAGTCCGGATGTTACTGCCAAAGTGACAACAACTGTTTTGGAACAGATCGTAAATGGAGAAAAACCATTTCAAAATGCGTTTATGTCCGGAGAGTTGTCCGCGCAGGGGAACTTTAAAGCACTTCGAAATTTTGACACTATTTTCCATTTTTCTTAAAAGGAGATTTGGAGATAACAATATAAATGGTTGCGTAACAGCGCAAAAGAATGGAGGCAATTATGGCAGACAATTGTATTTTTTGTAAAATTATAGCGGGAGAAATTCCATCAACTACGGTATATGAAGACGATGATTTCAAGGCAATCCTGGATGTGAATCCGGCAGCCAGAGGACATGTGATCATTCTTCCAAAGAAACATGCGGATAATGTATTTGAATTGGAAGAGGCACAGGCGGAGAAAGTTTTCCCGGTTGCCAAGAAGATTGCGGCAGCACTGAAAAAGACATATCAGTGTGATGGTGTGAATATTCTTCAAAATAATGGCGAAGCAGCAGGCCAGACGGTATTCCATCTTCACGTTCATGTGATCCCAAGATATTATGATGATACGGTGAATATCAAGTGGGAACAGGGAGAGACACCTGATCTTGAGGCAGTTGCTGCAGAAATTAAGAAGAATCTGTAAGGAAAAGGGGGACGAGATGTTGAAACGGATCATATTGACTGGCGGAGGGACAGCAGGTCATGTTACACCTAATATTGCGTTGATCCCTGAATTACAAAAGCGTGGATATGAGATTCATTATGTTGGATCGAAAGACGGTATCGAAAAAAAGCTGATGGAAGAGTTTGATATCCCTTATTACGGGATTTCTTCCGGAAAACTGCGCCGTTATTTTGATGTGAAGAATTTTACGGATCCCGCGAGAATTCTGAAAGGTTATGCCGAAGCAGGAAAGATCATCAAAAAAGTGAAGCCGCATGTCATATTTTCAAAAGGCGGTTTTGTAACGGTGCCTGTTGTGTTTGCGGCAAAACGAAAAAAAGTTCCGTGCGTACTTCATGAATCGGATATATCACCCGGATTGGCAAACCGTCTCTGTATCCCTTCGGCGGCTGCTGTATGCGCGAATTTTCCGGAGACGCTGTCACATCTGCCGGAGGAAAAATCCTATCTTACCGGCTCTCCGATCCGAAAGGAACTGTTTTCCGGAAATCGTCTGAAAGGCTTGGATTTTTGCGGATTTTCTGTAGAAAAACCGGTAATTCTGGTGATTGGCGGAAGCCTTGGTTCTGTGCGCGTCAACGAGGCAGTAAGAGACATTCTGCCACAGTTATTGGAAAAGTATCAGATCATCCATCTCTGCGGAAAAGATAAAGTGGATGAGAAGCTGAAAGACACAAAAGGGTATGTGCAGTTTGAGTATATCCAGAAGGAACTGTGTGATCTTTTGGATGCTGCCGATATTGTGGTTTCAAGAGCCGGAGCAAACGCGATTTGTGAACTTTTGGCACTGCATAAGCCGAATATCCTGATTCCGTTGTCATTGGAGGCAAGCCGCGGAGATCAGATCTTAAATGCAAATTCATTTGAAAAACAAGGATTTAGTTATGTGATCAAAGAAGAAGATCTGACAAGTGAGAGACTGCTCAAGGCGGTTTCGGAGGTGTTTGAAAACCGTGCTGCTTATGTCAAGGCGATGGACGAAAGCAACCAGCACGATGCTGTGAAAAAGGTTGTCGATATTATCGACGAAGTGGCGATACAGGAATAAAAAAGTAGAAAATTTGAAAGAGGTGTCGAAACCGGTCGAACGATTTTGGCATCTCTTTTGCATATCCTCTATACTTTTTAAAATGTTCTCTGGTATAATGGAGGGCAAAAGAAGAAAGGAAGGGAATATGTATGAGTTATATGATAAGTGCGATCATAGGGGCAGCAGTTTTTGGGGGTGCGATACGAACCATGCTTTCATTCACATATTTGAAAGTCCGGAAAGAGGCAGAGAGTATGGGAAAATCCACACATCCTTTGATGAAAACGCTGATGAAACGGTTTCATACCAGCTATGAATTAAAACTCAGGATTCAAAATGTGGACATTTATGTGGAAAAGTATCTTAGAAGTTATAAAAAGGCAGGAATCTCACTGGGAGCATGGGAAACATGGAGTGAAGTATTTTTTGCAGTCAGCGTGCTCGGATGTATCGCGGTGAATGCGTATCTGATCTGGACAAATGCATCGGTACAGTGGCAAAATGGCGCGGAATGGAGCAAAATGACGGTGTTTTGCAGTACGTTGATCCCTTGTGTGGTGCTTTATCTGCAGGATATGATTCTAAACATACCGGAACATCGAAAACAGGTTAAGGTGGAAATTGTAGATTATCTGGAAAATGTGTGCCAGCCAAGACTGGAAAATGATATGTTCCATAAAAAGGAAATGCAGGAATATCAAAAGGAATATTTTGACCAGGAAAGAAAACAGCTGGATCAACTGCTGCAGCCCGAACAGATTCGTTTTACCAAAGAAGAGCAGCAGGTGATTGAAGAGGTATTGCGGGAATATATGGTATAGTTGTCCGGTACATATCGTTAGGTTTACCTTGTGTTATCGTTGACCGGAACGAAAAAAGGAATCACTTTTCTGTGAATAGAGAGTGATTCCTTTTCTTAAACATATTTTTGTTTTTAATTAGCTCTCAATAGCACCTGTTGGGCAAGCTGCAGCACAAGAACCGCAATCCATACATGCGTCTGGATTGATTTCGAAATGTGCATCTCCTTCAGAGATAGCTCCTGCTGGGCAATCAGCAGCACAAGAACCACAACTGATGCAAGCGTCTGTAATTGTGTATGCCATAATCGTTATCCTCCTTTTTATCCTATAGGCTATCCTCATTTTAATACAAAATGACGAAAATGACAAGAGGAATATGAAAAAAATTTTCAATATCTTTTCATAAAAAATGAGTAAATTTCGTTAGCTGCTTGACATTTGGACAAAGGTTGCCTATAATTTTAATGACATTGTTTGAAAGGAGGATGCAGCGATGGAAGTGACAAAGGATATGTTGATTGGTGAAATCTTGAAAAAAGATCAGACAATTGCAGCAATTCTTATGGCATCAGGCATGCATTGTGTAGGTTGTCCGGCTTCACAGGGTGAAAGTCTGGAAGAGGCCGCTATGGTTCATGGTATGGACTGTGATGAGCTGGTTACAAAAATAAATGAGTATTTGGCAAATAAGGCAAATGCTTAGATCAAATCAAAAAGTGAAAAATAGAAAAAGAAGAAACGCATGTTGTCTATGTGCTTCTTCTTTTTTTGTAGTTATATTTTGGAAAGTTTTTCAACGGCATTCGAGGAAATTAAAAGAGTAAAATGTTCTTTAAAATATTCTTTGCGTGCCGGGTTATAAAATTCTTTCTTACCAAATTCGTTGAGCATCGAGCAGATGTGAATCATGCTGGATGAACTTTCCGGTTTGGATAACGTAAGGTAATATGTTTTGTTTTCCTCGTCTTTCCAGACGCTGCTCTTTCCGTGATACAGCGGATGCACTGCACGGGAGGCATCGGCCATAATGGAAAATGCCGGAAAAGAAAAGGCGCAGTCCTTAAATTTTTTCTTTGCCGGCTGTTCTTTTTTGCCCTTTTTCAACATCTCGTGCAATGGAACAAAGTCGGATTTGTCTTTATTATTTTCAGCATCCTCTTTTTGGGCAGCTTCCCCTTCTAAGATGTCGTGAAGCTGTTCAAAAGATTGAAACAGGTTGTTGTCAAACTCTTCGTCTTCTTCGTCATAAGGAAGATCATCCTCATCTTCTTCGTCCTCGTCGTCATAATCTTCTTCATCCTCATCGTAGAAATCTTCCTCATCGTGAAAAGCGTCATCGGAAGAAAGATTTTGAAACGGAGCAAACCGCTGTTCCAGTTCCTCCGGGTTATCCACTTTGGTAATGATCAAAACAATGGAATCCCTTGAAGTCGGAATTGCTTCTATCATAAGAGGGATGTCTTCTGCCTCAAATCCATAATCCATATTTGCCTGTTCCATCATGTCTCGAAAAAGTTTTTTTGCCTTGTCTGAGCCATAAGCCAGTTCACTGATCTTTAAATGTCGTTCAGCTAAGTCGCGTTTATTTAATGTGCAACGGATCTGATTGTCGCTAATACGTTCAATTCGCATAATCCCACGTCCTTTCCGAATTAATTTGATGGTGTATGAAAAGTATAAGTTATTGAACAAATAAAGTCAACCGCTAGTATGAAAAAAATATGTAAAAATAGCATCAAACCATGTTTTTAACGTATGAATAACTGTTTTTGCGTACATACAACACTTGTTTCTCCATAATTCGACAAGATATAATAAATGCATAGACAAGGGATATATGTTACAGATAGAAAGGAGGAATCTGTTTACCGGGGTCAGGAGAAGCCAAGTGTCTTTCCCAGTTGTAGTCTAAGCAGCTTCTTTGGCACTATTCGCCAAATATTTCCAATAAATGTTATAAGCATGAAAGATAACCAATGTCTCTTATCTATAATAAAACCTGCTGTAGACAGGGTTTTTACATTGCGGAGTACACTTCCTTTACCATACAGCAAGGAGGGGCTTAAGATGCAAAGGACTTCATGGCTTCGGGACGAACTCAAACGGGCTAAGGAGATGGGACTTACGGTACAAATCGATGACAAGATCTGTCAATACCAAAATCCGGAAGAATTCTTTTATGTACTGGAAGAAGAACCATATATCTTAGAATGTTTGAGGGAAGAAAATATAATCTTGAGTTGTAGTTGATTTTTTGGTCACAAAAATGCACAAAAAAAATTAGCGGACAACAGACAAAAAAATCAAAAAATGGAAATTGAACAACAAAGCAGCCGCGTATATCTTGACATTTACGCAAATTTGGGTATAATATAGGTATACGGGAAGGGCCGATGCACAGGATGCATTGGTCCTTTTGTGGTATATGGAGACAGATTGGTTCGCATGATAGAAGTACAAAAACATAACTTCAGAAACGGAGGGTGCTTATGAAAAATTTGGAAACTTGTGATTGGATGTTATTAAACAGCATCATTTATAAAATTTATACGATGGAAGATCTGGATGAAATGCGCCGGGAATTTTTGGAGCAGCTCCACCTTGTGATTGATTTTGACAGTGCCGGTTTTTATCTTGCCGGACACTCGGAAAATGAAGAGATGGTACAGCCAGTGACATACAATTGTGACATGCCGGAGAAGGCATATTATGAGCAGTACGAGTACTGCCGGCGGGTGATCGAGGGCGGAAAAAGTCTGGTGTACCGGCTCTCGGATATGATACCGCAGGACGAGTGGCGGCAGACCGCATTGTATAAAGACGTATACGAGATCAATAACTGGCAGTATTCTCTGCAGATGGTTGTCTGCAAAGAGGGGCATTTTCTTGGAATGATCACATTGTACCGGACGATAGGAAAAGATGATTTTGTTTACGATGATATTACGATCGTGGATATGCTGAAAGATCATATGGCATACCGTCTGGAGCGATCCCGCCGGGAGCAGGGAGAAGACGGCGGCAAGATGACGATTACGGCGGCTGTGCAGGAATACGCGCTTACAAAGAGGGAGGAGACGATTCTGCGCCTGCTGCTTGCCGGACTGTCAAATGATGAAATTT
>DJNB01000233.1:569-2970 GCA_002435545.1 Lachnoclostridium sp. UBA6475 | reverse complement strand
AAATAATTTATCAATTACCTATGTAAACATAGATATTTATATTATACTTTTTCGTGCAACCTTTGTCAAACTGTATTTGCTTTGTTATACGGTTTTAATTCGAAAATGAAACCAAAGATTTCCCTCCGGGACCGCTCGCGCTTCGTGAACCCACGTAACAGTGCATGAGGGCAGACCACGCCCTCTATGCACTGACGGTGTTCAAAATCCCTTACGGAAAATCTTTGATCTCATTTTTCTAACCAAAACGGCAACAAAACAAATTACAAATTGTATTTATACAATCCCATCCGTTATCGATTTGCTATTTTTTCTATTTTGTAAAGTACAGGATCTGGTCTTCCTGCAGCGCTACCTGGTCTAAGTTGTTTAACCGGACAAATTCTTCCCAGGATGTCTCATGCGCCATCAGGACTTCGCCCAGACTTTGTTTTCCATCGGTGATGTACACTTTTTTCTCCTCTTGTGCACTCGGAGCACTTTCGGAAGAAACGACTTCTTTTTCCTCTGCTGCTTCGGATACCTCTTCTGCCACTTTTTCCGGTTCATTTTCTTCGGTTTCACTTTCGGAGACTTTCGCACTGCTCTCTTCCTGCGACTGCACCTGCGTCTCGTTCTCTGTCTCATCGGTCACTGCTGTCACCGGAAGCGGTTCGTCTTTTGGCACCGGCATACAGATCATCCCCTGGTGGGCGCGTACCATCGGAATGCAGATTTCCTGTCCCACCTGTAGATTGTACACATCGACATAAGGATTGGCGCGCAGCAGCATGGCCATCGGGATCCGGTAATACCGGCTGAGCTGATACAGCGTATCTCCCGGTTTTATCACATGTACCATTCCATTACAATATCTGCGATTCATGAAATTTCCTCAATTCTGATTGCTTCTCTAACAGTATATTCATTTGCCAATTTTAAGTTACTCGCAAATTTTGTTTACAAAACGCAAATTTTGTCGTATACTATAACTCAAAGCGCATTTTTTATAAAACACATTTAATAAGTAGTAAAGCACTTTCATAAAGATAGAGATATACGTTTCACATAATGGAGGTTAGTATGAACAGAGTAGGTATAGATATTGGCTCAACAACGGTCAAGATCGCGATTATCGACGAACAAAATAAAATCTTGTTTTCTGCGTATGAACGCCACTACGCAAATATTCAGGAAACGCTTCGCGGCATCATTGAGCGTGCTTACGAACAGCTTGGTGATCAGGCGATCGCACCGATGATCACCGGTTCGGGCGGATTGACAATCTCCGAACACCTTGACATTCCTTTTGTTCAGGAGGTTGTCAGTGTAGCAACTGCCTTAAAGGATTTCGCTCCTCAGACCGACGTGGCGATCGAACTCGGTGGAGAAGATGCCAAGATCATTTATTTTACCGGAGGAATCGAGCAGCGAATGAATGGAATCTGTGCCGGTGGTACGGGATCTTTCATCGACCAGATGGCAACCCTGTTAAAAACAGACGCTGCCGGGTTAAATGAATACGCGAAAGATTATCAGGCAATTTATCCGATTGCTTCCCGTTGCGGTGTATTTGCCAAAACGGACATTCAGCCGCTGATCAATGAAGGTGCCTCCAAACCGGATCTCGCCGCTTCGATTTTTCAGGCGGTAGTCAATCAGACGATCAGTGGACTTGCCTGCGGTAAACCAATTCGCGGAAATGTAGCCTTCTTAGGGGGACCGCTTCATTTCCTTACGGAATTAAAAGCCGCTTTCATCCGCACTCTTGAACTGACAGACGATGCGATCATTGCCCCTGAGCATTCCCATCTTTTTGCCGCAGGCGGTGCTGCGATGAACTCAAAAGGCGAGGGCGAGACAACATTAAAACAATTATTGGACAAATTGAGCAGCAAGATTCATATGGAATTCGAAGTAACCCGTATGGAACCATTGTTTGCTTCGGAAAAAGAATACGACGACTTTACGGCACGCCACAACAATCACGCCGTAAAAAAGGGAAACCTTGCCGATTACGAGGGAAATGTCTTCCTCGGTATTGATGCCGGTTCCACGACGACAAAAGTTGCCCTTGTCGGAGAAGACGGATCTCTTTTGTATTCTTTTTATGATAATAACAATGGCAGTCCGTTGAAAACGACGATCAAAGCCGTGAAAGAAATTTATGAACTTCTTCCGGACAGCGCAACGATCGTCCGCTCCTGCTCCACCGGTTACGGTGAGGCATTGATCAAGTCTGCCCTGATGTTGGACGAGGGGGAGGTCGAGACGGTATCCCATTATTATGCCGCCTCTTTCTTCGAGCCAAATGTAGATTGTATTCTGGACATCGGCGGACAGGATATGAAGTGCATCCGCATCCGGAACGGCGCGGTGGATTCCGTGACGCTCAACGAGGCCTGCTCCTCCGGCTGCGGCT
>DJNB01000233.1:404-563 GCA_002435545.1 Lachnoclostridium sp. UBA6475 | reverse complement strand
TTGACAGCGTGCAGTTAAATGAAGCATGTTCTTCCGGATGTGGTTCCTTTATCGAGACCTTTGCCCGTTCCTTAAATTACGGGGTCAAAGATTTTGCAAAACTCGCATTATTTGCTGAAAACCCGATCGATCTTGGATCGCGCTGCACGGTATTTATGA
>DJNB01000233.1:0-360 GCA_002435545.1 Lachnoclostridium sp. UBA6475 | reverse complement strand
CCGACATTTCCGCCGGTCTTGCCATTTCCGTCATTAAAAATGCCCTGCTGAAAGTAATCAAGCTGACCGATCCGAAAGATCTCGGAACGAATGTCGTCGTACAGGGAGGAACTTTCTACAACGATGCGGTTCTGCGCAGTTTTGAACGTGTCTCCGGCTGTCAGGCAGTACGCCCGGACATCGCCGGTATCATGGGAGCTTTTGGTGCCGCCCTGATCGCGCGCGAACATTACGAAGAAGGAATGCCTACAACCATGCTTCCTTTGGAGGACATCATTGCTTTGAAATTTGAAAGTTCGATGTCTCGTTGTAAGGGCTGTACGAACCAGTGCCGCCTTACGATCAACAAATTTACCGGCG
>DJNB01000063.1 GCA_002435545.1 Lachnoclostridium sp. UBA6475 | reverse complement strand
TCCCGGAGGGCCTACGAGCAAAGCGCCTTTCGGCAGTTTGGCACCAATCTTACGGTATTTATCCGGATTTTTCAAAAAGTCAACCAGCTCATGCAGCGAATCTTTTGCCTCTTCTTCTCCTGCCACGTCTTTAAACGTAACACCGGTTTTCTTTTCCACATACATTTTTGCGGTAGATTTTCCAACCCCCATGATACCGCCGCCTCCGCCTCCGCGGGACATCATCCGCATCAGCAGCCAGAGTACGACCCACATGCCTGCAAATGGCAGAATATACGCCAGCAGAAAACTCAGGATTCCCGAACTTGTATCATCAATCTTCGCCGAAAAATCAACATTGTACTTATTTAACATGTCCTGCACAAGCGCGGTATCCTGTACGTATCCGGTATAATACGTCACCTCAAACACCGATTTCTGGCTCTTCGGCTTAATATAAATGACGTTGGAATCAAACGTAACCTCGGATACTTCGCCCGCTTTCAGCATCTGGACAAATTTGGTATAACTGATCTCCTTCCGCGTATTTTTCTCGATCTGTGAATTTAAAAACAATATGATCGTAAGGGCAAAAAGTGCCGCTAATACGCAGATAATAATATTGGTTTTGTTTTTCTTCGAACCGTTCTGCCGGTTTTTATTGTTATTTTCCATGTGTATTGGATTCCTTTCTCTTTTTTACAACACTCATCAGGATCTGTTATTAAGTATAATAGATTTTCCTATATAAATCAATGGCATAGATGTGAAAGATTCGTGAAAAAAAGTTTACATTTTCCTATTGAATACGTTTCACAAACATAGTATAATATATAAGTATTTGAATTTTTCGTTATTCTATACCGCTTTTGTGCGGTTGGAACAAACAGAGGATAGAATGATACTGCCAGGCGCAGTATCCGCCATAAGGCAGAAGGAGGAAACATGGCTGTAAAATATGTATTCGTAACAGGTGGTGTTGTGTCCGGTCTCGGAAAAGGTATCACTGCTGCATCATTAGGAAGACTTCTGAAAATGAGAGGTTACAGTGTCACGATGCAAAAATTTGATCCTTATATCAACATTGATCCTGGCACCATGAACCCAATTCAGCACGGCGAAGTATTCGTTACCGATGACGGTGCGGAAACTGACCTTGATTTGGGACATTATGAACGTTTTATCGACGAGAGTCTCACCAAACAAAGTAACGTCACAACCGGAAAAGTATACTGGTCCGTTCTCTCGAAAGAAAGACGCGGCGACTATGGTGGCGGTACCGTACAGGTGATTCCTCATATTACAAATGAACTGAAAAGTCGCTTTTACCGCAATGACGGCTGCGATGAGACGCAGATTGCGATCATCGAAGTCGGTGGTACGGTTGGAGATATCGAAAGCCAGCCATTTTTGGAGGCAATTCGTCAGTTCCAGCTGGATGTCGGACATGAAAATGCAATTTTGATCCATGTCACATTGATCCCATATCTGAAAGCATCCGCGGAATTAAAAACAAAACCGACACAGAGCAGTGTCAAAGAACTTCAGGGAATGGGAATCCAGCCAAATATCATTGTTTGCCGTACTGAGATTCCTTTGGAGAAATCCATTAAAGACAAAATTTCCCTTTTCTGTAATGTACCAAGTTCCCAGGTTATCCAGAATCTGGATGTGGATACATTATATGAAGTTCCGCTCGCTATGGAAGAAGAGCATCTTGCAGATATCGCCTGCAAATGCCTGAATCTCGATTGTCCAAAACCGGACCTTGCCGAATGGGAAAATATGGTTCATTCGATCAAACATCTCTCAAAAGATGTTACGGTCGCTTTAGTCGGAAAATATACTGCTCTCCACGATGCTTACATCAGTGTCGTAGAGTCATTGAAACACGGTGGTTTTGCCCACAATGCCCAGGTTAATATCAAATGGGTAAATTCGGAAGAAGTAACCCCGGAAAATGTCGGCGAACTTCTCGGCGATGTCAGCGGAATCCTCGTTCCCGGTGGATTTGGCAACCGTGGTATCGAAGGTAAGATCACGGCAATCCAGTATGCCCGCGAAAACAAGATTCCATTCCTGGGTCTTTGCCTCGGCATGCAGCTTGCTATCGTTGAATTTGCCCGCAATGTCGTTGGCTGGACAGACGCACACAGCGCAGAACTTGATCCTGCCACCACCCATCCGGTCATTCACCTGATGCCGGAGCAGGACGGCGTGGAGGACATCGGCGGTACGTTACGTCTTGGTTCTTATCCATGTACTTTGGACAAGGACAGCAAGGCCTATGAATTGTATGGTTCCGAAACCATCACAGAACGCCACCGTCACCGCTACGAAGTAAACAACTACTACCGTGACGACCTGACAAAAAATGGCATGAAATTATCCGGTCTTTCACCGGACGGACGCATCGTGGAAATGATGGAACTCCCGGATCATCCTTGGTTCATCGCCACACAGGCTCACCCGGAATTCAAGAGCCGTCCAAACCGCCCACATCCTTTGTTCAAAGGCTTCGTTGGCGCAGCATTGGATTATAAGGAAAGTAAATAAACTTGTGAAATGTTTGATGGCTAGGGCTGTCGCACTAAGTAATTAGTGTGGCAGCCCTTTCTAATGCCAACTGCGTCCTGCCGACGATTTGCCGCCGAGCGTATGCGAGGGGGCGTTTCCTTTCTTATGTCGCCGACGATTTGCCGCCGAGCGTATGCGAGGTGGCGCTACCTTATGCGAGGGAGTAGCTGCCGAAGCGAAGCTGAAGGGGGAACTACCCTTCTTTTGATGATGGCAGTCAGAGGCGCAATATTTCCATTTTTTTACATAATTACGGGCAATTTTCATACTTTCTGCATTTTTGCCCGTAATTTTCTTCTCTTTTTTCCCTTAAATTACCAATTTTTTGCTTTTTTACGGGCAAAATTCTTCTTTTCTTGTATTTTGTCCGTAATATCGCCCTTTATTTTACAAAAATTTCCATTTATTACGGGCAATATTTGAATAAATTCTATTTTTGCCCGTAATTAGAATTAACGTAAATCTTTCGCATCCAAAATTTGCAATAATCCCTCACGCACACAATTTCCCATAAAAGCCTTAACGTATCCAGCCCCCATGAATCCCGGAACCCGTGAATCCAGCCCCAGCCTGACTACCACTATCCGCCGCACCTTCCGGCTTTGCCGCACCTTCCGGCTGTTACCTTTTCATTTATCAACATTTATCAAAACTAACCAAGATTTAACCAAAAGTATCTTTGATAATTCGATCGATAACTTTTGTGCTGATTGTATAATCTGTTGATTCACGAGTATAGATAATATCAATTCCGGTTCGATATCCATTTTTGATATACATTTCTTCTTTTTTAAGAGCTTTCCTGCAATATGCCGGATCTGCCATAAGTCCCATGTGCTCCCATAAAATCTCTTTTCGCTTTCTCACATGCAGGCAGGTGAAATCCGGGTAGACGGTGCCCATTCCCCGCAGATAAACCGGATATTCATAGTGATAGGGGATTCCGTGGCGATACAGACTATCCGCAATGATCTTTTCTGACTTTGAACGAACACGCTCCCCTCGCTCTGTAAAAATTTCCTGCTGTCCCTGGGAAAAATCCAGCCCCGTACACTGAATGCTTTGCCATTTTTTTACATATTTCTCAATTGGTTCTATTAGCGGACAGATTAAATTCTTCCGATCAGCCGGCTGATCATCGTAAATTTGTGTCAACAATTCCGGCGAAAAAGCAGATAAAAATTGATCTATACTCCGGATCTCACATTCTATTTCCCGTAACATTTTTATCTCATAATCCCTTTGAGCAATCCCGGATATTATATGCTTTTCCTCATTTTTCACATATCTCTTTTTAATCTTTCCCTCCGGCGTCCTGCCCCGAACGTAATACTGCATATATCCATTGCTGGTTGACCGGCACAATCGCCCTTCCGGAGCATCCGACAGACTCTTCTCAAGCTGCTTTTTCCGGGATAAAAGTTCCTGTTTCTTTTCCCGCAGCATATCCCTTATTTCATCGTTCATTTAATCCATCCCTTCTATGTTTATTTTACTTATGGAAATTTCTTGTCGAAATGACAAATAAAATCGAGCGGGCTGACTCATACTCACTACAATATAAAAGACCCACGTTATTTCTAAAAGTATAACATGGGTCAATTCGATATTCAAGTCAATTTTTTAATCCAACTCAGCATTTTCTCATACTCTTCCGCTGTCGGTTCATACGAAGAAAAACAGCTTCGCTCAAAAAGATCTTCCAAATTTTCCTGTTCCAAAGACACATTTGAAACCTTACCTGCCAGATAATGGAGGCGGTCTGACGGCAAAACCAGTTGTCGGAGCGCCGGCTCTCGTTTCTCCCGGCGCCGGCTTCGTATTTCAAGATAGATTAACAAGTTCTTTGCCGTATCGTTCGTATGCCAGGAACGGTATCGCCGCACCTGCAAATATACCTGCCTTCCACCCGATAATAGAATTATCAGAACTGCCACAACAAACGCAGCGATAGGCATTGCACCCGATGAAATAAGTCCGGTTCCAAAATTTGAAAAGGCTTCGCCGAGCTGGATCTGCGGCGAGTCGTCAATCAGTTTTTTAACAGAAGACCAGAAATCGCTGTCTGTATTTTCGGACATATTTGTCGGTGTCGCGTCCACAATCTGCCAGCCCGTTCCTGGGAAATACGCCTCCACCCAGGCATGTGCATTGGCATCGGTCAGTTCCACTTCCATGACACCGGTTTTTCCAAGAAGAGACGGCCCTTGATAATAATCTTCGTATCTGAGATCTTCGCGAAGTTCTCCTTTCAAAATATCACCGTAGCCGACCGCGTACCCTTCCACATAACGTGAAGCAATACCCAGACGGCGGAGAAGGAGTGCTGCCGCTGAGGCAAAATGCATACATACGCCTTTCTTATTTTCTTCGAGGAAATAATTTACAAAATCTTCGCCTTCCGGAACTCTTCCCGGCCGGTAACTATACGTATAATTTTCATGCAAATATGTGATCACCGTGTTAATGACGCCCGGATCTGTCCCATAATCTTTTCCCGGAATCAGCCCCATATCCCGGATGCATTCATCAAGCACCGCCGTATTTTCATCCGGAATCTGATGGTAAATATAGGAATCCATATCCTGAATCACCGCTTCCTTGGTCAGATTCGGATAAAAAGTAAACGTATTTACCGTTCCGATCGGATTCGCAACATTCATTTTCTGTGTCGTGCTTGTATACTTTTCATAGTTTTTAAATTTGGTAAAATATGGATAATATATATAGTCCGTATCGGCTCCCTTATTTTCTATTTCAATCGTCGCTTTAGCTTCCGCCTGCGGCTGCTTTTTGGCTCTTTTCGCCAGCGCATCCGCCTCTTCTTTCATACTCTCCGTATAAAAATACTGCGAAAGCCCGGCAGCCCCGCCCATCACACGATACCAGTCTGACCATTCATTATTTTTATACTGAAGTCCGGTATATCCTTTCAGATAAAGCGGCTCTGTCGTATAGGGGGCAAAGCGTATGACAAGATCCGTCTCATTGTCCGGACGCAGCATCGAAAAATCTCCCAGTTTTCCACCACTCATCCCTCCGCGGGAGGCATAATTCGGAAAAAAGCTCCAAAAACCCATCATTACAAAACCGGAAACTGCCTGTTCCGTACTTTTCTTGTACGCATTTTCACGATAGATCTCCCGGTTTTTCTCCTCGGTAAATACCAGACTAAACAAGCCGGTCAAAAGAACCGTCGCAAGCGCCACAAATAGCACACCGAGATACACTCTGGCATTTCGCTCCATCCGGTGGCGCCGCCCATTTTTCAAAATATGGATTCCCAGAAATCCCGTACACATGCAAAATACAAAAAACAGATTCGGTTCCTGGCGAAAATACAACGGTATGATATACAAAGGAATACATACAAAAAGCGGCATTTTCAGATTCATATAATTACTCAAAAATATATTCAAAGTAAGGATCAAAAATATGCCCACAAAGATAAATGTCATCGTGACAGAAAGGTTTCGGTCTTCAATCTGTTCGGCAAATTCCGTACCGCTGTTTAATCCAAAATAGACCTCTCCACGCTCGCGGATGGCATTTATAATACCGGCAAAACCACTATTTACATACACCTTAAATGTCAGAATTCCCAAGACATAAAAAACAAAAAATACAATGTATCCAAGATCTTTACGGCTATTTTTACGAAACGAAAACAGAAAACTAAAATACATTGCAGCAGCCAAAAGTACGAGGGCTGCGATGACATAATTACAGTCTATTTTAAAAGCGGATAAAAAGCCGCCAAAAGAACCAAATATAATCAAAAAGCACAGAAAACCTTTAGGAATACAGGTAAAAAAACGTCTGGATCGTTGAAAGGTGTGCGCCTCACCAAGGGTAAGTCCGGTCACCAGTTCTTCTTTCTTTTCTTCCACCTTTTTCTTCCGAAACCATGCCATCTTCTGTCACCTCGCTTTCCTACTGCTGCCACAACACAAGCATTTCCTCACTGACCTTCAGATACTCCTGCCCCGGAGCAAGCATTTGAAATGCCTGCACAGCATCTTCTTCTCCGCCCCTGGTATAAAAGATCTGTTCCATAACTTCTTTCCATTCCTGCAAATTGTCTGCCGTCCTTTCACACAACCCGCGATTGCGGCTGCTCCACCAATATACGGTGACCGGGATATGACTTTGCAGCACCGCAGTACCCAATTCGTACAAAAAGCAGACCACCTCATCGGCCCTCTGCGGATTCTTTCGATCCAGAGAAAGCACGATCTGTAATTTCTGCGACGACATCTGAAGACGTTCTTTTACCATCAACGCCTCTCTTTTTGCCGATAATTTCCAATGTATATCTTTCAGTGAGTCCCCCGGAATATATTCGCGAACCTGCCCCACTTCCGAAAAATCACTTCCTCTTGCGGAACTTTCCGTAGACTCTGTCAATCCTGCTGCATAATCGTTTTGCTCAAACTCTGACGCCTCTCCCTCCGGCGGCAGGATGTAAATATGTTCTGTCTGATCGACCGGTTTTCGTCTTTCATGCAAAGCGAGAAAATCTTCCACGCCGATCTGCTTCAATGTTATTTCAATCTCCCCACATAGTTCGGAACACAAAGGCATCCGGTACACATCTTCCCCTTTCGGCGCCAGCGAGATCGTCACCTCTTTTGCGGTCATCTGCTCAAAAAAACCATTTCCGATCTGCAGATAAAGCGTGCATCGGACAACCGGAAAAATGCTCTCGTTTTTGACTCGTATTCCAACCACAAATTCTGTATTTTTGGTAAATTCCGCAGCCGGGATTTCAACCCTCGCCGTAATTTTAGGCATGACCAAAGGAACCATCAACAGTGTGACTAAAAGAAAAAGAATCATCGCCACACCGAGCAGCAAATTGAAATAGCCTCCCAAATACCAGTACATCACGGCATTTACGGCAAATATAAAGATAAATTCGATTCCATATTTTACTCTGCGCATACAACCTTCGTTCCTTCAAAAACCTGCTTTAAAATATCAGAAACCTGTAAACCTTGTGCTTTCGCCTGTACATTCGGCTTGATCCGGTGGGCAAGTACTTCCTGATAAATGTCCATCACATCTTCCGGCGTCACGTAATCACGGCCTTTCATAACCGCCTTTGCCTTTGCCATGCGGAGAAGAGCAAGGCTTGCGCGGGGACTTGCCCCAAGACGCACCATCGGATGATTTCTCGTGTTCTCCGTCAGCCGCACGATGTAATCATACATTTCTTCACTGACATAACTTTCTTCCGCCATTTTTTGCAGTTTTTTCCAATCCTCCGACGTTATTACCTCCTGTATACCGGAAAGAGATTTTGCTCCATTATTTTTCAAAATATCCACCGCATCCCGGTGCTCCGGATACCCCATCGAAAGACAGATCATAAATCGGTCAAGCTGCGATTCCGGAAGCATCTGTGTACCGGAAGAACCGATCGGGTTTTCCGTCGCGATTACCGTAAACGGAACCGGCAGATTATGGGTAATTCCATCCACTGTCACCTTCTCTTCCTCCATCGCCTCCAAAAGCGCAGACTGCGTCTTTGGCGATGTCCGGTTGATCTCATCCGCGAGAAAAAGATTGGCAAATACAGCCCCTTCGCGGTATTCAAATTCTTTGGTCTTTTCGTTGTACATGGAAAATCCTACCAGATCGCTGG
The DNA here is from genome assembly GCA_002435545.1 of Lachnoclostridium sp. UBA6475. Taxonomy (GTDB): domain Bacteria; phylum Bacillota; class Clostridia; order Lachnospirales; family Lachnospiraceae; genus Eubacterium_F. Next base: position 17,557 of record DJNB01000063.1, on the reverse strand, counting down.
GAAGCACATCCGGTGTAAACTGCACACGGCGGTACGACAGATCCGTCGCTTTGGCAATCGCCATCGCCAACGTCGTCTTGCCGACTCCCGGAATATCTTCAAGCAGTATATGGCCTCCCGCAAGCATCGCGCAAAGCACCTTTTCTACCACTTTCTGTTTGCCCTTTACCACTTGATTGATCGTTTCCTGTAACGTCTGTATTTGTCCAGCCATCTTCCTGCTCCTTTCATCTACTTTCCTTTTCCTGCTATTATTTTCTCTATTTCTTCATACTGCGCCCTCATCCGTGCGCTAAACTATAAATATTGAATCTTCTATTTTCCTGCTATTTTTTTCTCTATTTCTTCATATCTCGCCTTCGGCCAGTCCGTTGAAGTATGAATATTTAAAATGCTGTTTGTCTCGTTCATTGCGTTATAATACCACATCGCCGCCTCGTCATAATCTTTCTTTTCGTAAAAATATTCACCGAGTTCATAACACATTTCGGAAGATCCTTCACTCAAAAGATCTTTGAGGCACATTTTCAGGATTGCCCCACTGTCACCGCGCAGTCTTGCCGCACGCACGACGATACAGGCAGCTTCTTTGACCTCATCGAGACTCCGCTCCGGCTCACACGCCGTCGCCGCAAAATACGGTTCTGCCTGAAGCACATCTTCATCATTTCCGGAAATATACAATTCCATCGCGTACATATGATGCAGTCTCTTCGAAAGCCGCTGTCCTTTTTGAATCTGCTTCTGAAATACCGCAAAATCCCGACTGCTGTGAACACTCTCCGGCATATGTAAGATGTCGATTTCACTGTCATAAACGACCGGATCCAGACGAACCATTTCATGCACCGGTTCAATCCATGTAAATTCACGCTGTCTCTTGTACAATTTAGGACGGTATTCCGCATCAAAATTATAGGCCGTTCCATTGGCAAGCTGATTGCAGTAACGCATCTGTACAATCTCTATTTCAGGGAGCAGAATCTCCTTTAATTCGGCAAGTTTCTGATGATTGTCAGCGTCTATTACTTCATCTGCATCTGCCACATAAATATACTCTTTGGTCGCTTTGGAAAAAGAATAATTACGCGCCGCCGAAAAGTCATCGATCCATGCAAAATCATAAATTTTATCGGTGTATTTTTTTGCTATTTCTTTTGTATTATCACTGGATCCGGTATCGACAATAATGATTTCATCCATAAGATCCGCGATGCTGTCAAGGCATCTTGCCAGCACTTTTTCTTCATTTTTTACGATCATACACAAACTTATCGTTATCATCCGCTCACTCCTTATCTGTTCTTTTCCACCACACAGTAATCTGTCACTACGATCTGCAGTGTCCGGTTCCCGCCGTATTCATTGATGGACGGATAGTAGGCAAATCCCATATCAATTTTATTCGGCTGATTCTGATACATTTTCTGCAGTTCGCCGTCGCCCCAAATCTCACACACAAATTCCTCAAACGCATCGATGTCTCCAAAATATACGGCCTTTATAACATATCCCTTTTCATTTGCCACTTTCATACTCAGCACATTTCTATTTTTTCCGCGTCTTGCCGCTTCCATTATTTGGAAATGCTGTTCTGCAAATACCGGCTTGGCATTTCCTACTCCAAATGGTTCCATGGTCTGTAATTCCTCAATCAAAGGAATGGAGATATACTGCACCGGCATCGCCGCATCAATCCACAATTCCGGCACGAAATCCTCTTCGGTAAGTCCTGCCTCTGCATTTAAACGCCGCTCTAATTCCGGCAGATCTTTTTCGTGCAGCGTCATTCCTGCCGCCATTTTGTGTCCGCCAAACCGAACCATAAGATCTTTACAAGCCATCAGTTTGTCAAACATATGATAGGACTCGATCGAACGCCCGGAACCTTTTATCAGCCCATCTCCTACCGGGCAAAATACGATCACGGGATGATGATATTCCTCCTTTATCCGTCCTGCCACAATGCCCACAAGACTCTCGTGGCAGTCGGGCAGAAACACGATATGTACCGGCTCATCCTCTTTTCCACTTTGCCGCAATATGTCAAATGCACGCTTTGCCGCCTCTTCTGTCATTTGCTTTCTGGTATCGTTGATATCCTTTAATTCCCGCGCCATCTGCAGCGCTTTTTCTTTATTTGTCTCCTCCAAAAGTTCAAATGCTCTCGTCACCGTATCAATTCTTCCCGCCGCATTAAAGCAGGGGCCGAGAATAAATCCGATGTGATACGCTTCGAGTTCTTTTCCGCTTAATTCCTGCACGTCGAGCAATGCACGAAGTCCTGTATTTTTTGTATGTTCCAATGCACGCAGCCCGGATTTTACCAGTCCGCGGTTTTCCCCTTTTAATTCCATCACATCCGCAACAGTCGCAATTGCGGCATATTCGAGCAGTTCCTCGCGTTCATCGGGCGAGATGCCCTCTTTTTCATACAGCGCGCCGATCAGCTGAAAAGCCACACCGGCACCACAAAGCCCTTTAAATGGGTATCCGCAGCCACTTTGCTTATGGTCTACAACAGCATCTGCCGGCGGCAGTTCTTCCTGCACCTCATGATGGTCGGTAACAATGACTGTCATGCCTTTTTCCCTGGCATACCGGATCTCTTCATTGGCGGCAATCCCATTGTCGCAGGTAAGCAGAATTTCCGCGCCGGATTCTGTCGCCTCATCCACGATCCGCCAGTTTACTCCATACCCTTCTGCCACCCGGTCAGGAGTATAAATCCTGCTGTGTATTCCAATTTTTTCCAGTCCTTTTTTTAAAATGATCGCTGAAAAGATCCCGTCGCAGTCAAAATCAGAGGAAATCGCCACGAGTTTGTCTCGGTTTTCCCGCAGGATCTGCACTGCTTTTTCCATATCTTTAAACAGCCACGGGGAATGCAGCTGTTTCCAGTCTGCCTGTATATAATTTCCAATTTCTTCCTCTGACACATCTCTATTTACAATACATCTTGCCAGAACCGGCGATATGCCAAACATCTTACTGATTTTTTTAAAATCCGCCCGTTTGGTCTGAAGCATCCATTTTTTCCTTTTATGTCTCATTGTTTTTCCTTTTCGTATATGACAAAAGCAGGAGACGGCTTCTCCTGCTTTTTTGCAGTTCTTATTTATAATTATAATGCAAAATTTCGTAACATACAATATGGAAAATATGAATTTTTTATTAATTCAGCGTAGCAACAGGAAAGATATCATGAATGATACGGTCTATTTCTTTTGTATTTAACACTTTTCCAGAGGATTCAAATGTCATAATTAAATTTCTTCCTTGTATATAGCCATTCTCTGCATAGGATCCAATTTTTTCCAACGCATGGTTACAATATTCCTCCTCTCCCATCATTCCAAAATGTTCCCATATAATTTCTTTTCTTGTCTCTCTATGTAGACACAAAAAATCCGGATAAATTTGTCCTTTTCCCCTCAAATAAATAGGATATTCATATCGATATGGAACCCCCGATTGATACAGTTTATCAGCAATTATTTTCTCAGATTTTGACCTCACTCGTTCGCCCTTTTGCGTATATATTTCCTGTGTATTTTCCCAATAGTCATTTCCCTTATATTTCTTGGCAATCCATTTTTCGACAAACATTTCTTCCGGTTCAATCCACGGTTTCACAAGTTTTTTTCTCCCTTCGCTCAAGGAATCATATATCTTTTCAATTCCCTTCGGATCAAACTTTGCAAATGCTTGTTTTAACTGTTTCTCCTGTTCTATAACTTCTCTTAATACCGCCTCGTTATAATCCCTCATGGCAATTTGTCTTGCTATTTCTTGATCTTCTTTTTTTAAATATTTCCACTTATCCCCTTGTTTAATATAGTATAACATTTGGTTTCTGTTTTTACTTGTCTTCATTCTTTCCGCAGGTACATTTTTCAATTCTTTTTGAATTTTGTCCTTTAAAAAAAGCAGCTGCTTATATTCTTTCTGTAACTCCTTTATAACCATATCTCTCATTCAGTGTCCTCCCTTTATTTTGTTTTCTTAATGGAAATTATTGATTCGATTGAATCTCGTTTCTAGAATTTTGATGGCGGTCATGCCAAATCCTGTTTTCGGGTTCCACGGCATGACACATACTCTCCCGGCGGTCATACCAAATCCTTCTTTCGGGCTTCGCGGCATGACACATACTTTTACGGCGGTCATGCCAAATTCGCTCCCTTATTAATTAAACCCATAAATCTTCCGTGAAATCGCATATGCCCACACCAACATTTTGCGGCCCGCTTTTCCGCGGATCTGCATCGGGCGGCTGAGAACCTGGTGATTGACCAGGCGGAACATTCCCTTGCTGCTCGCTTTCAAATAGTGCCAAAGTTCGGCACGTTTTGTCAGACTTTCTTCCGAACCCTCTTTGATCAGGAAAATCGAACTGACTGTCATCATCATGGCAAGATATTTTACCATGTAATCTTTGAGTTTTTTGTTGCGGATTTTTGTAAGATCGTAGGCATCGATCATAATCTTGTTGACTTTGATCTGCTGGTCGATGCGCCCGATCATCACTTTTTCATTCACGGACTGATCCTCACGGCCGATGTAATAGCGGTACAGATCAACGTCCATATAGTACATCGTTTTTACATTTGGCAGCGGAACATACACAAAGATATTGTCCACATAAAACGTATGTTTTGGAAGTTCAAGCCCACAGTCATGAAGCATCTGGGTACGATAAATTACCGAATGCATCAGGATATTCTGGCTGATCTTAAAGCGCTTGATATCACTCCAGCCAAATGCTTCTTCTTCCGGAAATACGCCCTCATAGCGAATCACCTTATGCTTGTGCTCGCTTGGCTTCTCATATACATAATTTGCCAGAAACATATCTACCATATTTCCCTCTTTTACCATCTGGCGCAGCTGATCCATCACGCGTAGAAGCGCATCTCGATCCAGCCAGTCGTCCGAATCCAGCACTTTATAATACAGTCCTTTGGCATTGCGGAGACCGGTGTTGACAGCTTCGCCGTGTCCACCATTTTCCTGGTGGATGGCACGGATGATCCCCGGATATTGTGCCTCAAATTCGTCGGCGATCTTTGCGGTATCGTCTTTGGAGCCATCGTCAACGATCAGAATCTCGATATCTTCGCCGCCGACCAAAGCACTTTCGATGGCATGTTTCATATATTCCTGTGAATTGTAGCAGGGAATTGCTACGGTCAATAATTTCATAATTCATTCTCCCATTATCAGTTAAATTTCCTGCGCAAAGTCAAGCGCACGCTCGACAATTGCATCAATATTATAATATTTGTATTCTGCCAGTCTTCCCAAAAGATGGAAATTTGGAACACCATTCACATAGGAGACATATTTCTCATAAAGCGCGTCATTCTCTTTGTTGTTGATCGCATAATATGGGATCTGTCCGTCCTTGGCCTCATATGGCATCGGATATTCGCGCATGATCGTCGTCTCCGGATCGTCTTTCTGGTCTGTCAGATATTTGAATTCCGTAATGCGTGTAAAATCCTCGCTCACCGTATAATTCACTACACCGTGGCTTTGGAAAAACGGCTGTTTCAAATGTTCAAATTCAAAATGAAGCGAACGATACGGCAGTCTGCCAAAACGCACATCAAAAAACTCATCGAGTGCACCGGTAAAAATAATATCTCCCGCAAATGGCTCGCCTTCAAACAGCACTTTGTCCGCCGCTTCCGGCTGTATCGTAAGCACCTCTTTTGCCTGACAGTTCAGTCGAATGTCAATTTTGGGAAAATCAAGCATTTTTTCAAATAACTCGGTATATCCCGGCATCGGCATTCCCTGGTACGTATCCTGAAAATAGCGGTTGTCGTGGCTGACAAGAACCGGCACTCTTCCGGACACGGAAGGATCGATCTCCTTTGGTGTCTTTCCCCATTGCTTCATAGTATATTTCAAAAATACATTTTCATACACATATTCTGCAATTTCCTTTAGTTCTGCGTCTTCCTGATTCATCAGTTCAAGGATCGGAACTCTCGCACCTTCGCCAAATTTCCGGATCAATTTTTCTTCCATCTTTGGCGCACGTTCTCCGAATACCATCGCAAGCGTATTTAAGTTAAATGGAATCGGCAGTTCTTTTCCGTATACATTTCCTACCACCTCATGGCCGAAAGAAAACCATTCGGTAAAGCGGGAAAGGTACTCATACACCCGTTTGCTGTTTGTATGAAAAATGTGAGGGCCGTACTGGTGAATGCGGATCCCGTATTCGTCCGGCAGATCATAGCAGTTTCCACCGACATGATCTCTGGCATCTAAAACCAATACTTTCTTTCCCTTTTTTTCTGCCAGTTCTCTGGCGGCTACTGCGCCGGCAAATCCACAGCCGACAACAATACAATCATAGTTCTGCATCTGTTTTTCTCCAATCTGTTAGTCCAAAAAGCGCATCTTGCTTTCTCCGTCTTTGCGCCTTGGCGGTGCGGAAACCGGTCTACGGTTCAGACCAGCCGCATCTCCAAACCCTTTGGTAAATTTTTCCTTACAAGCCGGGCAGTAACGTCCGGTCTTGATCATCGTGCCACATCCCTCACACTCGATTCCAACCGGCGAATCGTCTGCGAAACTAAGTCTCTCCTCGCGGATCCACCGTTTGATCTGTTTTGTCGGGATTCCCATGGCTTCTGACAATTCGGCAATTCCCGTGTGTGGATGCTCATATACATATTTTTTTACTTCCGGAAATTTATCATCAAACTCTTTGAGGCAGACCGGGCAGATTCTCGGTCCACTGATATGATTAAATAATTTTCCACATCTTGAACAAGTAGTTACATCCATAATATCCTCCATTTCCATGCAGCTCTTTCATGCATTTACCTTTATGAAACAGTTCCTATACACAAACTGACAAAACAGATTTTTTCTGAGCCGGCTTTTTTCAGCACTTTTCCACATGCTTCCAAAGTAGCTCCCGTTGTATAAATGTCATCCACAAGAAGAATTCTCTTTCCCGCAACCGGTTTTGTCACCGCAAATCCCTTTTGAAGGTTTGCAATGCGTTTATGCATATCCAATGTTTTTTGTGGTTTCGTATCCTCTGTTCGTATGAGTATATCGGACAGCACCGGCATGTCCAGACACCCGCCCAGGTACTCCGCCATAACTGCTGCCTGATTAAATCCTCGAAAACGTAATCGTTTTTTATGTATGGGCACCGGAAGGATCATATCGAATCTTTCTCTTTGAATCCATTCGCCAAATGCGTCTGCCATCCGCTCTGCAAAATAATTTCCAATTTCAAAACGCCCTTCGTATTTGAATTGGCGGATCACCTGCTGCATCCGTTCATCGTATAGGTACAGCGCTTTTCCGGAGGATACAACATATTCTCTCTGACTGCAGTCCTCACATAACTCCTGTGTAATATCCGCAATGGGTTTGGAACATCTCTTACAGCGCGGCTCCGTAATCGGATGAAGCTGCCTGTCACACGTTTCGCACAACATTTCCACGCGTTTACCCGGCATTGTCTTTCCGCACGCAGCGCATTTGTGGGGGAATACAAGTGTCATCAAAAAATCTTTCATGCATTTCCTTTCCCATACTACACATATCCATTTTTATTTTATCAAATTTTTATTCATTTTGCAATTCCTTTAGCCGAATTTGCAACGTAGAATATCTTTTTTGTTCCGATTCATTGTGAATCATATCAAGAACCGTCTTTTTGCGTCCCACGATCGTAACACATTGTTTTCCTCGTGTAACCGCCGTATAAAGAAGATTTCGGTTAAACAGTACCCGCGGGCCGTGAAACAATGGGATCACAACCGCCGGATATTCGCTTCCCTGCGACTTGTGAATCGTGATTGCATAGGCAAGTTCCAGTTCTTCCATATCGCCGGCCGTATACGTAACATGTTTTTCTTCATCAAAGACCACTTTAACCTCTTTGCTGTAAAGATCAATCTCCTCAATGATTCCGCAGTCGCCGTTAAATACGCCGGTTCCCTCCTCGATCACCACGCCATGATATCCCAATATTTTCCAAGGCATCTGATAATTGTTCTTGATCTGCATCACCTTATCCCCCTGGCGGAAAATGGTGTCATGCACCGTCATTTCCGGTTTTCCGGGCTATTCCGGATTCAGATAACGCTGTAAGATCTGGTTGCAGCGGATCACGCCAAGTTCGCCCTTTTTCATCGGAGTAAGCACCTGTACGTCAAACGGCGTACAATCCGTGTATTTTGGCATCTTGTCGCGCACAAGCCAGAGCATCATCTGCAGGACGCCGTGTTCATCTTCGCGTTCCATGCAGAAAAAGTCACGGCTTTTATTGTCCAGCGTAATGGCTTCCCCCTTGTTGATCTTGTGGGCATTGACGACGATATCACTTTTCGCCGCCTGCCGGAAAATACGTTCCAATTTGACTACCGGGCAGCATTCCGACTGAATGATGTCGCGAAGTACATTTCCCGGCCCAACGCTCGGAAGCTGGTTCACGTCTCCGACAAGGATCAGCCGCGTTCCGACGGAAATTGCCTTTAACAGACTGGTAAACAGATAAATGTCCACCATCGACATCTCATCGATAATGATGACATCCGTTTCAAGCGGATTCCATTCGTTGCGCTCAAATGCCTCCGGCGTCTCGCGGCGTTCTTCCACGCCATCCGCAGCATCCATCCCTGCACCGTTGTAGCCGAGCATACGGTGGATCGTCTGCGTCTCATGGCCGGTCGTCTCACTCATCCGCTTTGCCGCGCGCCCGGTCGGCGCCGCCAGAAGGATACTCTGCCCTTCTTCCTCCAAAAGTTTTATGATCATATTGATCGTGGTTGTCTTACCGGTTCCCGGCCCTCCGGTGATCACAAGAAGTCCGTTTTTCAAAGACTCAAAGACCGCCAGCCGCTGTCTGTCATCCAGATGAATGTCCGATTTCCGCTGTAATTCTTCCAATATCCGTTCTTCGTCAATCCCGGATTTATGCGTCACGCTGCCGATATCCAGAAGCATCCGCGCACAATTCAATTCCCCGTAATACAATGACGGCAGATAAATTTTTTCGCCATCCCGCACGAGGCTTTTATCGTATTCCATCTCTTCCTGTACGTGCATCAGCTGCTCTATGCTTACACCGAGAAAGTCAATGCAGTGATGGTACAATTCCTCATTTGGCAGATAAATATGCCCGGATGCGGTTGCCAGCGTCAGCACATAAAGGATCCCTGCCCGGATACGAAAATCGGAATTGCGGTCAAGCCCGGATTTCATCGCGATATTATCCGCGATCCGGAATCCCACGCCCCGGATATCTTCTGCCAGACGGTACGGATTGGTCTTTACGATCCCATACAGATCCTCTTTGTATGTTTTGTATATTTTCACAGCGAGCTGGTTGCTGATACCGTATTGCTGCAAAAAAAGAAGGGCATTCCGCATCTCCTTTTTTTCTTCAAACTGCTCTGCGATATCCATTGCCTTTTTCTCGCTGATTCCCTTTACTTCACTGAGCCGTTCCGGCTCTTTTTCAATGATCTCAAATGTTTTATCTCCAAATTTATCCACAATCCGCTTTGCCAGTCCACCGCCAATCCCTTTGATCGCGCCGGATGCCAGATATCTCTGCATCGACAGCGCATCATCCGGAGAACGGCTCTCGCTCTTCTGCACCTTAAACTGTTCATGATATGTCGGATGCGTCACCATATCGCCGTACAGTGTAAGATACTCTCCTTCATTAATGAATGGAAATGTTCCGACACACGTATCCAGATATTCTTCTCCCTCTTCCTGCGAGACAAATTCAAATACGGTATATCCATTTTCCTGATTGCGATAAATGATATGCTCCACATATCCTTTTTTCTCTTCCATCGTCTCTCTCCTGTATAAGTTGACAAAGCGCCCCTTGCCAAAGATGCAATGGGCGCTCATTTCTCTCTTTTTTAATCTTTATTCGGTCTTTGCCGCCGCATCTGTCGAAGTGGAAATGCCGGCATTTCTAGCCATTGACTCATACAGCATCTGTGCGATACCAAGTCCCTGGCCGCTGGAAACCATTGTCTCAGCCATTGACTGATACATCTGGTCGCCAAACATCTCCGTGTACTCATTTCCCTCTTCGTCGTCATCACTGAAGAGTTTGGCAGATTTTTCCATATTTTCAAACATTTTCTGTAACAGATAAGCTTCAAAATCCTGACAGGCTGACATCATTTCGTCATCGGTGCCTGCGTCTTTGATCTGACTTGTCAACTGATCTGCCGATGCGGTACTTTTCAAAGCCGCCGTAGACAGCGTTGAGGTACTTCCAAGGCTGTTATACAGATCATTTACCGATAATGACATCAAATCCCTCCTTACTTTCTATCAAGAACGAAGATTATTCGCCTGCTGCAGCATCTCATCGGATGCTGTGATCGCCTTTGAGTTCATCTCGTAAGCACGCTGTGCGATAATCATATTTACCATTTCATCTACTGCCTGAACATTGGAACCTTCCAGATATCCGGACACAATCTTTGAATTCAACTGGTTTGCCATATAGATCGTCGGCTGGCCGGACGCTTCTGACTCTTTCATGATCGTATCCGAACTTCTTTCCAATCCTGCCGGATTCGGGAAATTGGCAAGTCCGATCTGGATTCCCATCAGCTGGGCATTTCCCGTATTGTCCGGGTACATAAAGTTTCCAAACTGGTCAACGGACAATTTGGAAGAGTCCGTTCCCTCCGGAAATGTAATCGGATCTCCGTTGACATCCAATACCGGATTTCCGTTGGAATCCGCAAGTGCCAGTCCGTTTTCCGATACGGCTACATTGAAATTACCATTTCTTGTATAGCCGATCGTACCATCGTTTTGGCGAACCATGAAAAATCCTTCGCCCTCGATCGCATAGTCAAATGCTCCGCTGGACTCCAGCAAAGCTCCCTGCGTGAAACTGGACACGATCGCTGCCGGGCGGACACCAAGTCCTACCTGTGCGCTGACCGGTTTCGGATCTCCTTTGCTGTCATACGAATTCTGCTGCAATGTCTGATAAATAAGCGATTTAAAATTTACCGCCTCTGTCTTATATCCTGTTGTATTAATATTCGATAAGTTATTCGAAATAGTATCTAAGTTTGTCTGCTGTGCAACCATTCCGGATGCCGCAGTCCAAAGTGAACGCATCATAGGCTCATCCTCCTGTCATCAACTCAGTCGTCCTACCTGATTTACTGCTTTTTCCAGCATCGAATCCTGCGAACGGATCATTTTCTGGTTCGCTTCATATGCTCTCGTTACAGTAATCATATCGACCATTTCCGACACAACATTAACATTGGATTGTTCTGTATATCCCTGCAGAACCGAAGCATTGGATGTCATCTCGGTTGCTCCGTCCACGACACGGTAAAGATTATCGCCGGTTTTTAATATGTAATCATAATTTTCAAAATCAACAATCTTTAATGTATCCTTTACTTCTCCATCCACGGTGATCGTACCGCTGCTATCAATCGTGATATCTTTGGCGTTCGGATCGATCTGAATATCTCCACCGGCTCCCTGTACACGGTTTCCCTGCGAATCCACAAGATATCCGTCTTTTGTCATCTGAAAACTTCCATCTCTGGTATACCTTGTCACCGTTTCTCCTTTGGCATTTGTCGTCGTGATCGTAAAAAATCCACTGCCGCTCAACGCCAGATCCAGCGGGGAATCCGTCCCGCGGAGCGACCCCTGCGAATAATCCGTATATACTTCACCAACTTTTACCCCCAGGCTCATCGTCCCGATTGCCTGATTGTGGTATGCTTGAGATCCATCTCTTATTTTGATCGTCAGTAATTTATCAAAGGACTGGCTGCTCACACTCTCCTGCTTATAGCCGAGAGTGTCTGCATTTGCCAAGTTATTTGATATTACATCCAATCGTTTTTGCTCGTTGACCATCCCTGTCCAACCCGTATAAAGACCTCGTAACATAGGCTTCCTCCTATTTCTCTCCGGATGTTCCACTCAAAAACTCAACGTACTTACCTGTTCCGATGGCAACTGCCGTCATCGGTTCTTCTGCTGTCATCGTCGTGATTCCGGTCTTGCTCTCAATCAATTCTTCCAGACCATACAAAAGGCTTCCGCCTCCGGTCAGGACAATTCCACGATCGGCGATATCTGCTGCCAGTTCCGGCGGTGTCTTCTCCAATACACTGTGAACGGCATCCACGATCTGAAGTGTCGTATCGTGAAGTGCTTCTTCCGTCTCTTTGGAGGTGACTGTGATCGTCTTTGGCAGACCTGTCACCAGATTTCGGCCGCGTACATCAACCGTCTCCACTTCCGGCCGCGGATACGCAGAACCGATTCGGATCTTAATATCCTCCGCGGTTCTTTCTCCGATCAGCAGATTGTGTTTCTTTCTCATATAGCGAACGATGGCGTCATCAAAATCATCGCCGGCAATCTTAATGGACGTACTTACTACCGTACCTCCCAAAGAAATGACAGCAATATCCGACGTACCACCACCGATATCTACGATCATATTTCCACAAGGACGCGCGATGTCAATTCCTGCACCAATGGCTGCGGCAATCGGCTCCTCGATGATCTTTACATCTCTTGCACCTGCCTGAAAAGCGGCATCTTCTACTGCTTTTCTCTCTACTTCCGTAACTCCGCTCGGCACACAGATACTGATGAGTGGTTTGCGGAATCTCTGTTTTCCAACGGCTTTCGAGATAAAATATTTCAACATTTTTTCTGTTACTGTATAATCAGAAATAACGCCCTGACGAAGGGGACGTACGGCTACAATATTTCCCGGAGTACGGCCAAGCATCAGTCTGGCTTCTTCTCCAATCGCTTTGATTCGATTTGTGTCTCGGTCAAATGCCACTACACTTGGTTCTTTTAAAACAACACCTTTTCCTTTTACATATACAAGGATACTCGCTGTTCCCAAATCTATTCCAATGTCCATGACGTTCTCCTTTCTTCCTCTTCTTTGTCAATCGAACATATTATCTATATTTTATATCTTGTTAATCTTACGTAAACATACCTACTTTAATTATAAACGCATTCTGGATTTTTTCAATCGTTTTTTTCAAATTTAACATATATTTCACATATTAGCAAAATTTACTCCGCCAATGCGGCCTTTATCATGATTGCACATTCCACACGTTTTTTCTGAAGTGCACAGCCGATCTCGTAAGGCTGATTGATGTCACCGTGCATATTATAGGCATTTGCGGCACATCCACCACTGCAGTAAAACTTGGCAAAGCAGTTACGGCATTCTTCTTTGGCATAGACGTTGCACAGTTTGAATTCATCGCGGACCGGCTCATTGACGATGCCGTCGTCCACATTTCCGAGAAGGAAATCTTCGTTTCCGACAAACTGGTGGCATGGATACAAGTCTCCCCAAGGTGTCACTGCCAGATACTCTGTTCCCGAACCACAGCCGGAAAGTCGTTTGTACACGCATGGTCCGCCGGTCAGATCGATCATAAAGTGGAAGAAATTGAATCCCTTTCCCTCTTTTTCGCGTTTGATCATTTCTTTCGCAAGGCGGTCATATCCCTCGCAGATCACCGGAATGTCCTCTTCGCGGATCGCATATGGTTCACTCGGATCTGCCACAACCGGCTCAACCGAGATCTGCTTAAATCCCTCATCGGCAAGATGGAGTACATCTTCCACAAAATCCAGATTATAATGTGTAAATGTTCCGCGCGCGTAATAGCGGTTCTGTCCGCGGCTTTCTGCTACTTTTTTAAATTTATCCAAAATGAGGTCATAACTTCCATCGCCGTTTTTATTCGGACGCATATGGTCATGAACTTCTTTTCTTCCATCAATACTAAGGACAATATTGTCCATCTCTTTATTGGCAAACGCGATGATATCGTCATCCAAAAGCACACCATTGGTCGTCAGGGTGAAACGAAAATGCTTGTCATATGGCTCTTCCAGACTTCTTCCGTAGGCAACGAGTTTTTTTACCACATCAAAGTTCATGAGCGGCTCTCCCCCAAAGAAATCCACTTCGAGGTTGCGGCGGCTTCCGGAATTTTTCACCAAAAAGTCCAGTGCCTTTTTTCCGACTTCATAACTCATCAGAGAACGGTCTCCATGATACTCGCCCTCGCCGGCAAAACAATAGCGGCAGGAGAGGTTGCAGGCATGCGCGATATGAAGGCACAGTGCTTTTACCACGGTCTGGCGTTTTTTGAAGTCAATGACACCGTCTTTGTACGTATCTTCGGTAAACAGCGTGCCGTCTTCCCGCATTTCTTCGAGATCCTGATACAGTTCTTCCATTTCCTCTTCTTTTACTTCCGGATATTTTTTCAAAATTTCCGCTGTGATCTCTGCTCTTTCTTTTGTCTCATACATCCCGATCACATCATATGCCACATCATCCACGACATGGATCGAGCCACTGTTTACATCTAAAACTATATTATAACCATTATTTTTATATTGATGAATCATCTTTTTATCCTCATTCCATTTTGAATTCAAAGGTCGTTTTCGGAGCGGCGCCCCAAACTCTCATTTTTCAATAAGAAAGGACTTTACCCGACCCAAATCAGGCAAGTCCTTTGCCACTTTTCGTACTTCTCCGATACAATCTGATCTTACTTGTTCTCGCAGCTCTGGTTTCCTACTGTGCAAGATGTCTTACAAGCAGACTGACAAGATGTCTGGCACTCACCGCATCCGCCTTTTTTCATTGTATCTTTCAGATTTTTTGTTGTCAGAGTTTTAATTCTTTTCATGGTAATCAATTCCTCTCATATTTATCGTACTTTGATTTAGTATATCACAACTTTTTCTCAATTTCAATGGGGATTTGACTTTTTCTTCTAAATATGATAGGATAACATCATTATGAAACTGCCACCGGGTAGAGTGGTGCAGAGAGCACCCGCAGACACATCGTTAGGTCTTAGAAGATGTGTCTACGGGTGCCTTTTTTATGGAGGTTTTCGTATGAGTAAAAAAGCATTATCCTATTTTTCCATCGGCGAATGGATCTTGTGGTGTTTTTCCATTGTACTGATCCTTGTATCCTTTTGCATTTTTGGCGGAAATGGCTTTTTAACACTGATTGCGTCGCTTATCGGTGTCACATCCATTCTGATCAACGCAAAAGGAAATCCACTCGGTCAGCTGTTGATGATCCTTTTCAGCCTGCTGTATGGGATCATTTCCTATTCCTTTTCGTATTACGGCGAAATGATCACCTACCTCGGAATGACGATGCCAATGGCTGCTTTTGCCCTGATCACCTGGCTGCGCCATCCTTACAATGGAAACCGTTCCGAAGTCCGGGTCAACTCGATCACCAAAAAAGAAACGGCTGCGATGTTCCTTGCCGCCGTCCTTGTTACTGCCATATTTTACCAGATACTGTGTTATTTTCACACCGCAAATATTGTCCCAAGCACGATTTCTGTCACCACGAGTTTTCTTGCCGTTTACCTGACGTTTCGGCGCAGTCCGTATTTCAGTCTGGCTTATGCCGCCAACGATGTCGTACTCATCGTCTTATGGACGCTGGCGAGCCTCTGCGACAAACGGTATATCGCGGTCATCGTATGCTTTGCGATGTTTTTGGTAAATGATATCTATGGGTTTATCAGCTGGCAGCGGATGAAGGTGAAACAGGGGGAGGGGGAGTGATTCCCCTTACCGCCCCTTGATCTTGTATGTTTCTCCCCAAAATGTTTCGAATGCCACCCCGCCATAATCAAATGGAATCCTTTTGTATTGAATATAATACGTTTTACCTTTCCTTAACTTTTTCATTTTAATTCTGGTTACGGAATCATCAAATACTGCAGGAAGACATTTGGCGTTTTCCATTTTTTTACTGCCTGCATATCGTACTTGAAGGAGAAGGTATCTCGACTCAAAATCTCCTTTGCGTCCTATGTCAATACAGTCGGCAGGGAGATAATCCTTTAATAACGCTCCTATATCCAGCACTAATGTTCCGCTCTGATTTTTCTTTACGGATATGTTATCTATCATCGGTGCCACTGTAATGTTTCCTTTCAAACCTTTACTGAACTGCGATACTCTTGCATTATACCACGTTCTGGTTATTCCTGTTTGAAACTTCTTACCTTCTGCCTGATATCTCCAGCCCGAAAAGCAAATGTTTTTCTTATTAGAATACACGTTTTTCGGTAACTTGGGTTCTTTTCCATATACATAAGATGTCGGAAGTTTTCCGTTCATCTGAATTTTATACTTTTCAATATTCTTTGTATCATAAGATAACTTAAAACGCTTTCCTTTCGACTTTACTTTTTCGCCCGGCTTTACTTCTGCCACTTTCTCTTTTCCGCGATACCAATTCATAACATATTTACTCGCTGAAAGCGGATATGTCACCTGGGATTTATTTTGAATAACCTTTAATCTCGAACAATCCTGATGACACGGTTGTATTTGATTTACATTTTGGGGAATTACCAATTTTTTCAAACTTACACACCCGGCAAAAGCCCCTTTGCCAATCTTCTGTATGGAATCCGGAATATGAATCGTTTTCAGACTTGTACAATCCATAAATGCATTCAGCGGTATCTCTGTCATCCCCTTTGACAATCGAATCCTTTTCGCCCGTGCACAATGCTCAAAAGCATTCTTTCCAAGCTGAATGATCGAATCCGGTAAAATGAGTTCCTGAATCGCTGTACAGTAAGAAAATGCATACCTTCCTATCTTTGTAATCTTTTTCGGAAAAGATAAATCATCTAACTTATTACAATAAGCAAACGCAGAATCCCCTATCTCCTTTATTTCCTCTGACAATTGAATCTTTTTCAAATTTGTACACTTGGAAAAGCATTTTGAAGGAATTGTGGTAACCGCATCCGGTATACACATTTTTTCAATTGACTCACATCCGTCAAATGTACTCGCCTCTAACTTTTGCAAACCATTTGGCAAAATAATATCTTTCAATTTTTTACAGTCACCAAAAGCACCTTCGCCAATTTGGTTGACCGAATCCGGAAGATTCATTTCTTCCAGCTCCAGACATGAACTAAATGCATATTCACCAATACGGGTCAGACAACTTTCTTCCTGTATCGTAACCTTCTGAAGCGATTTATTGCTTTCAAAAGCTCCACTCTCAATGACTTGCACATTTTTAGGAATCGTGACGCTTTTCAGGCGATAATTATATTGAAAAGCATTTTTCCCAATTTTTTCCAATGAATCCGGTAATTGAATCCCGTCTTTTAAAAAGTCATATTTATAAATGACCTCCACAGACGAGAATGCTGATTCACAAATAGATGTAATTCCCTCTGAAATCACAACTTTTCGTATTCCTTTCCAGCAATCCTTTTTCTTCATCCATGGACTTGATGTCATTTCTCCCTTTCCGGTAACTATAAGAATTCCATCCGAGCATGTCCATCGTACATCTTCACCACACATTCCCTCGTATTTTTCCTGTGCGTGCGAGACATAGCAATTTAAAATTCCCAAGCAGCATATTACTCCCAAAAACAATATTCTTTTTACGAATTTCATAGTAATCCTTTCTTCAAATCCT
>DJNB01000067.1 GCA_002435545.1 Lachnoclostridium sp. UBA6475 | reverse complement strand
TGACCGTTTCCAACCGGCCGGATCTCTGCCAGTATCAGTGTAATGGCGCGATGGCGGCTGCAAAACAGTATAAGATGGCACCGTTTCAGATTGCGGAAAAAGTAGTAGAAGTTGTAAAAGACAACGATATTTTTGAAAAAATAGAGATGGTAAAACCGGGATTTATTAACATAACCGTAAGTGGGAAACTGCTTGTAGATCTTGGAAAAGCCATGATGACAGAGGAAAAGTTTGGTATTCCGGCGCCGGAAAAAGAGCGCACGGTAGTCATTGATTACGGCGGAGCCAATGTGGCAAAGCCGCTTCACGTAGGACATCTGCGTCCGGCGATCATTGGAGAAAGCGTAAAGCGTATCTGCCGTTTTATGGGTGATAAGGTGATCGGAGATGTGCATCTGGGCGACTGGGGACTTCAGATCGGTCTGATCATCAATGAAGTACGTCATCGTCAGCCGGAACTTCCGTATTTTGATGATAATTTCACGGGAGAATATCCGAAAGAGGCACCATTTACGATTTCGGATCTGGAGCAGATCTATCCACATGCAAGCGGATATGCCAAAGAGCACGAAGACTATATGCAGGAGGCGCAGCAGATCACGGCACAGCTTCAGGAAGGACATCCCGGATATATCGCATTGTGGCAGCACATTTTGTCCGTTTCAATTGAGGATTTAAAGAAAAATTATGATAAATTAGATGTTCATTTTGACCTTTGGAAGAAAGAGAGCGATGCTCAGCCCTACATCCCGGATATGGTAGAGAAAATGAAGGCAGACGGACTTGCGTATATGAGCGAAGGCGCACTGGTTGTCGATGTGACCGAAGAAGGGGATAAAAAAGAACTTCCGCCATGTCTGATCGTAAAATCAAACGGTGCTTCGCTGTATGCAACAACCGATCTTGCTACAATTGTAGAACGCGAGAAATTATTCCAGCCGGATGAGATCATTTATCTGGCAGATAAGCGCCAGTCTCTGCATTTTACTCAGGTATTCCGTGTGGCAAAGAAGGCGAAGATCACAAGACCGGAAGTCGGACTTGTATTTATCGGTTTTGGTACGATGAACGGAAAAGATGGAAAGCCGTTTAAGACAAGAGATGGCGGCGTTCTCCGTTTGCAGGCACTTCGTGAACAGATCAACGAAGAAGTGTATAAGAAAATGATGGAAAACCGCGATTATGAAGAGGCAGAGGCGAGAGAAATCTCGGAGACCGTCGGACTTGCCGCATTGAAATACGGGGATCTGTCCAATCAGGCATCCAAAGATTATATATTTGATATTGAGAGATTTGCCTCTTTTGAGGGAAATACAGGCCCTTATATTCTGTATACGATCGTCCGCATCAAATCCCTTTTGGCAAAATACAGCCGGAATGGCGGCAGTGTGACAGAAAATGGGGAGGCAGACAAGCTGATGACACCGGACAGCCGGAGTGAGATCAATTTGTATCTGACACTTGCCAAATTTGGTGATATGCTGGAAGCAGCGTACAGCGAGAAGGCTCCACATAAAATCTGCCAGTTTATTTATGAATTAAGCGAAAACTTCAACCATTTTTATCATGAAAATTCGATTCTGGCAAATGAAAACGAAGAGCAGAAGGCATCGTATATCCAGCTTCTGATCTTGGTGAAAAATGTGCTGGAACAGTGTATTGAACTGCTTGGATTCCAGGCACCGGAGAAAATGTAAGAAATGAGTGCCCTGAATAGTTACAAAAATTGTAAGAAAGATGAGGCGTGAAGTCATGTATCGGGAAGTATCAAGATTGATCATGTATGGAAATCTGGGTCAGGATGAGATTTTAATGAGACTCAGTGATATCTTTAAAGAGATTGAAGAAGATAAAGAATGCGTGCAGAAAGAAGCCCATGTGCGGGCACTTTACGACCAGATCTACCGCATTCTGGATCTGGCGACAAAGTATGGCTTTGATCACAATTTGTGGCAGTGCTACATCGCGTATCTGCTTGCGACAGACGAAAATCCGTTTAGTGTAATCTGTGAAAAAGTGGGAGCAAAGACAGACGATGCCGCCAGTGTGAATCAGATCGTGAAACAGGACATGGAGTGTTTTTACAAATTATTCCATTTTGATTTTCATGCGATTGAGACACTTTTGGAAGTGAAATGTTTTTCTATCCTTACGGAATATCATTCGATGGCAAAGGCAGAAAATACATACAATAAAAGTGTCAGCGAGAAAGTAAAGGAACTTGCTGGACAATTGGGAAAAGCCAAGGATGCGGAAGATTTCTTTGACATTGTGACAAACTTTTACCGGGTTTACGGCGTCGGTAAATTTGGATTAAATAAGGCGTTCCGCGTGACACATACGAGCACCGGAGAATTAAATCTGGCGCCGATCACACATACGAGTGATGTGACGCTGGAACATCTTGTAGGATATGAGATCCAGAAAAAACAGCTGGTTGACAATACTGAGGCATTTGTGGAAGGACGAAAGGCCAATAACTGTCTTTTGTTTGGTGACAGCGGGACCGGAAAATCCACCTGTATCAAGGCGATATTGAACCGCTATTACGATCAGGGACTGCGTTTGATCGAAGTGTACAAACACCAGTTTCAGGATCTGTCTGCCATCATTGAGCAGGTGAAAAACCGAAATTACAAATTTATCATTTATATGGACGATCTGTCATTTGAAGAATTTGAGATTGAATATAAATATTTGAAAGCAGTGATTGAAGGCGGTCTGGAAGTGAAGCCGGACAATGTGCTGATCTATGCGACTTCGAACCGCCGTCATTTGATCCGTGAGACATGGAGTGACCGCTCGGATATGGCAAATGATGAATTACACCGCTCGGATACGATGCAGGAAAAATTGTCGCTGGTGGCACGTTTTGGTGTCAGCATCAATTTCTCCAAGCCATCCAGAAAAGAATACGAAGATATCGTTTTGGGGCTGGCGGCAGAAAATCCGGATATTCAGCTGTCGAAAGAAGAACTTCTTATGCAGGCAAATGCCTGGAGTGTACGAAATGGTGGATATTCCGGCCGTGTAGCGGAACAGTTTATCATTCATTTGAAATCGATAGAATCATAGAAAGGACGGAGGGCTCTATGTGGGAATGTTTTTTCCCGGATTCGCGCGCGGCATCTGCTTATGAGATTGCTTACGAAGCGTATTATGAAAAAGGATATCGGGGAATCATATTTGATATTGACAATACGCTTGTCGAGCATGGGAAAGATGCAACGCAGAGAGCAGTTGAGTTGTTTCAAAGGCTGCGTGAGATCGGTTTTGCGACCACACTCCTTTCCAATAATAAAAAAGAAAGGGTGGACCGCTTTAATAAAGAAATCGGCACAAATGTGGTCTGGAAAGCCGGAAAACCCGGTAAAAAAGGCTATCTTCTTGCAATGGAAAAAATGCATACGACAAGAGAGACTACATTATTTGTCGGGGATCAGTTATTTACCGATGTGTGGGGCGCAAAAAGGCTGGGAATCCGCAATGTGCTCGTAAATCCCATCGATAAAAAAGAAGAGATCCAGATTGTGTTAAAACGCTATCTGGAGCGGATTGTTTTGAAATCGTATGAAAAGCAGTCCGGATTGGAGATGACAACAAAATGAAAGAATTTTTAGAACAGCATAAATTGGATGCAATCCTTGTCCAGACTCCAGCCAATATGCGCAATATCAGCGGATTTACCGGAGAGGGACTGGTCTATGTATCCAAAGAAGATGCCTGGATCCTGACGGACTCCCGTTATACGATCGCGGCGGCAGAGGAGAGTCATGGATTTGAGGTGCTGGAGTATAAGAAAAATATCCGGCAGTACCTTGTGGAAAAAATAGTAAATGAGCATCCGGAACTGGCGGAAAAACCGTTTCGCATCGGCTTTGAAGATGCTGTTATGACAGTAGAGACATATCGGACGTTACAAGCCCTGTTTGAAAAGATGGATCTGAAACAATGGGAACTTGTTCCCCTGCATAAAAAATTGGATAAAATGCGTCAGATCAAAACGCCGGAAGAAATTGAATCCATCAAAAAAGCCGAAGCGATCGGAGATGAAGTATTTACAAAAATTGTAAAATTCTTAACCGAATGCTATCGGGAAAAAATACCCGTGACGGAAAAGCAGGCAGCCGCGCATATTGAATTTTATATGCGGGATGCCGGAGCAGAGGGAACGAGCTTTGATACGATCGCGGCAAGCGGGATTCATTCTTCGATGCCTCATGCCGTGCCGACGGATAAAGTGTTGGAAGAGGGCGATTTCCTGACGATGGATTTTGGCTGTATGTATCAGGGATATTGCTCGGATATGACGCGGACGATCCATATTGGAGAAGTGGTAGAACCAGAGCAGAAGAAGGTGTATGATATCGTGCTTCAGGCACAGCGTGCAGCACTTTCCGTTGTGAAACCGGGCATGGTATGTTCGGATGTCGATAAATGTGCACGTGACATCATCGCAGACGCCGGTTATGGGGATTATTTCGGACATGGACTCGGACATAGTGTGGGACTTTTTATTCACGAGGAACCTCGTTTTTCCATGAAATGTGATGCTGTATTGAAGCCGGGTGTTGTGATCACCGTGGAACCGGGTATTTATCTGCCGGGCAGATTTGGTGTGCGGATCGAAGATATGATCGTGGTGACGAAAGAGGGATACCGGAATTTGGCATCGTCCCCGAAAGAACTGATTTGTGTATAATATTTTTTGCTCAATTTTCCCTCATTTTTTTAGAAAAAGTCTTGACAACGATATACTTGCATGCTATAGTATGCAAGTATGTTGATGAAAGCAGAGTATCCACTCTCACCTTAGCGCATGGGCGACTCGGGTTATGTAGTAAGAGAATATATAGATTTCTTATTATAACAATGTGTGGATAGTTTGTCTATCCACTTTTTTTATGCAGGAGAAACCATTATGAGCGAAGCGAATAATTTAGGATGGTTTCGACGATATGCCGCCGAACGGATGTGAGGGGGCGATACCCGAGGGAGGTGTAT
>DJNB01000226.1:7254-16167 GCA_002435545.1 Lachnoclostridium sp. UBA6475 | reverse complement strand
AACTTACATTTGTACCGGAAGAGATCAACATTGCCAGCGTTAATCCAATTGCTATAACTCGTTTTTTCATAGATTCCATCCTCCATTATCTCTTTTTACATCATAATCTTTCATCGCATTTTTGACATTCACTAAATGTCAATTTATTACATTATATCACTTGGGTATACTATTGACAAGTACTAAATGTCAAATCATTTTTGATTTACTATATAATTTAACCATTAGTAAATGTCACTATTTACAACATCCTTTTACTTTATTTCCTCTGAAAGGAGTTACATTATGTACAAAAACCGTGCCTCTGACGGCAAAAATAACATCAGCGGTCATATGATAGCATTTTTGCGAAAACAGAAATGTCCCCGGATGTCGCAGCGCCAGCTTGCCGAACATCTTCAATTATACGGCATTGATCTCGACAAAAATGCCATCCAGCGGATTGAATCCGGAGAGCGTTTTGTAACGGATATTGAGTTAAAAGCCTTTTCGCAGGTTCTCAATGTACCAATTGATAAACTGCTTGAACCGGATTTATTAGACTGAAAAAACATGCGTATAAATAGAAAAAGACACCTCGTATACTACTTCATCAAAGTAATATATAAGGTGTCTTTTATCGTCGCAGTGACTGCGTTATTTATTCTTATACATTAATCTCGGCTTTTACACCAAGCAGTTCTTTATTTTCGTCCAAAATCGGCTGGATCACATCGTTCATAAATTCAACCACCTGGCTTGGCGCGCGTCCTACGTACTTGCTTGGATCCATTGTCTTTTGCAGTTCTTCTAACGTCATTGGGAATTCATCGTCTGCTGCGATCAGTTCAAGCAGATTGTTTTCCAATCCACGCTCTTTGACGTTGCGTCCTGCTTCCATCGAAAGCGTACGAATCTTCTCGTGCAGTTCCTGACGGTTTCCGCCGGCTTTTACGGCATCCATCATAATGTTTTCGGTTGCCATAAACGGAAGTTCTGACATCAGACGTTTGGTAATTACTTTTTCGTAAACAACCAAGCCGTCTACGACATTGAGGTAAAGATCGAGCACACCGTCAATTGTCAAAAATGCTTCGGCTACGCTCAGACGTTTATTGGCAGAATCATCCAGCGTTCTCTCAAACCACTGTGTGGCAGAAGTGATGGCAGGATTCAGCACATCGATCATCACGTAACGGGAAAGAGAGGCGATACGCTCACTTCGCATCGGATTTCTCTTGTATGCCATCGCGGAAGAACCGATCTGGCTCTTTTCAAATGGCTCCTCTACTTCTTTCAAATGCTGAAGAAGGCGGATATCATTCGAGAACTTATGAGCACTCGCCGCAATTCCGGCAAGGACATTGCACACGCGGGTATCCAGTTTACGGGAATAGGTCTGACCGGATACCGGGAAGCAGGCATCAAATCCCATCTTTTCCGCGATCATTTTGTCTGCCTTTTTACAAGCCTCTTCGTCGCCCTCAAACAATTCAAGGAAACTTGCCTGTGTTCCGGTGGTTCCCTTGGAACCAAGAAGTTTCATATGAGAAAGTACATGATCCAGATCTTCCAGATCCATCACAAGTTCCTGCATCCAGAGTGTCGCACGTTTTCCGACGGTCGTCGGCTGTGCCGGCTGAAAATGCGTAAATGCAAGTGTTGGAAGATCTTTATACTTCATCGCGAACTTCGAAAGTTCGTCAATGACATTGACCAGTTTCTTTTTAACAAGTTTCAATCCTTCTGTCATAATGATAACGTCTGTGTTATCTCCGACATAACAGGAGGTCGCACCGAGGTGAATGATCCCAGCTGCTTTCGGGCACTGCTGTCCATACGCATACACATGGCTCATTACATCATGACGGACTTCCTTTTCACGGGCTTTTGCCACATCGTAATTGATATCATAGATGTGAGATTTCAATTCTTCAATCTGTTCGTCTGTGATACGCGGATTTCCATCGGCATCTTTCAGTCCCAGTTCTTTTTCCGTCTCTGCCAGGGCAATCCACAATTTTCTCCATGTGGAAAACTTCATATCCTGTGAGAAAATGTACTGCATTTCCTTACTGGAATAACGTTCGGACAACGGACTTGTATATCTGTCTGTGCTCATAATATAGTTCCTTTCTTACTTATGTTATTAACGATTCCGCTCTTTCACACACAAGCCCGGAATCGTAACCTCTATTGTTCATACTCACCGCGAATGTCTTCCTGCGGCGGTTCCACCGGATAGTTTCCGGAAAAGCAGGCGTCGCAGTATCCGTGATCCCCTTCGATCAGCTCGTCCAGACGTTCTCCGTCCAGATAACCGAGGGAATCAGCACCAATCATGTCGCAGATCTGCTCCACCGTATTGTTGTGTGCGATCAGCTGGTCACAGCTTGGCACATCGGTTCCAAAGTAGCACGGAAACAAAAATGGCGGCGAGCTGATTCGCACATGCACCTCTTTGGCTCCGGCATTCTTTAACATTCTGACGATCCGCTCACTTGTCGTACCACGCACGATGGAATCATCGACCATGACGACACGCTTGCCGCGGACCACTTCTTTTAATACATTCAATTTAATCTTGACACTGGATTCTCTGGCGGACTG
This sequence comes from Lachnoclostridium sp. UBA6475, assembly GCA_002435545.1. Lineage (GTDB taxonomy): Bacteria > Bacillota > Clostridia > Lachnospirales > Lachnospiraceae > Eubacterium_F. Next base: position 13,578 of record DJNB01000226.1, on the reverse strand, counting down.
CTTTGGTTTGATAAAGGTACGTCCGACATAACTGTTTTTGATAAATGCCGTTCCGTAAGGGATTCCGGACTGCAGCGCAAACCCCATTGCAGCAACGTTTCCGGATTCCGGTACACCGACTACGATATCCGCTTCTGCCGGATGCATCTGTGCCAGAATTTTTCCCGCCATTATTCTACTGTTGTAGACACTGACGCCATCGAAATAACTGTCCGGTCTTGCAAAATAAATATATTCAAAGATACATTTTGCCGAATGCTTGTTACAAAGTGTCTCATCCGACTGGATTCCGTCTTTATCAAGCATTACGATCTCGCCCGGTTTCACATCCCGCACAAATTCCGCGTCAACCGCATCCAACGCACACGTCTCCGAAGCCAGAATATAACTGTTGTCACGCTTTCCGATAACCAATGGGCGGAATCCATAAGGATCTCTTGCTCCGATCAGTTTACGTGGACTTGAAATGATCAAGGAATACGCTCCCTGCAATTTCATCATCGCATTTTTTACCGCCTCTTCTGCCGTCGGCGTATGCAGGCGTTCCCGCGCGATCAGATACGCGATCACTTCGGTGTCGATCGTTGTATGGAAGATCGCACCGGTATATTCCATCTCTTCACGCAGTTTATGTGCATTGACCAGATTTCCATTGTGAGCAAGCATGAGCGTACCTTTGACATAGTTCAGCACAAGCGGCTGCACATTCTGGCTGTTGCTTGCGCCTGCTGTCGAATAACGCACATGGCCTACCCCAATATTTCCTTTCAATTTTGACAAGTTCTCTTCGTCAAATACTTCATTGACAAGCCCCATTCCTTTTTGAACATCGACCTTGCGCTTCGGACCATTGGTATCACTGACGGCGATACCACAGCTCTCCTGCCCGCGATGCTGTAACGAAAATAACCCATAATAGATAGAGGAAGCTACATCCCCTCCATCCAGATCATACATACCAAATACTCCACATTCTTCGTGAAGTCCATCCATTTTATATTGTTCGTACTCGGAATTCATCTGCCTGTCCTTTCCTTATTTTGTCAAACCAATTCGTTTTGCCACTTCATTGTAAGCGTCTTCTACGCCACCAAGATCGCGGCGGAAACGGTCTTTATCCAATTTTTCTCTGGTTTTGATATCCCAGAAACGACAAGTATCCGGAGAAATTTCATCTGCCAGGATGATCGTTCCATCGGTTGTCTTACCAAATTCGATCTTGAAGTCGATCAATTCGATACCGCAGTCTTTAAAGAAATCGCAAAGGAAATCATTTACCATAAAGGCATATTTTGTAATTGTATCAATATCTTCCTGTGTTGCAATGCCGATTGCTTTTGCAAAATAATCGTTGATGAGTGGATCTCCCAACGCATCATCTTTGTAACTAAATTCCAATGTAGGGCAGAGAAGTTTCTTTCCTTCCTCGATACCAAGGCGTTTGGAAAAACTTCCGGCTGCTGTATTACGGACAATTACCTCAAGTGGGATAATTTTAACTTTTTTAACAGCGGTTTCACGATCACTAAGTTCTTCTACAAAATGAGTAGGAACGCCTGCTTTTTCCAATTTCTGGAATAAGAAGTTTGTCATACGGTTGTTGATCACACCTTTTCCAACAATCGTTCCTTTTTTCTCGCCATTAAATGCGGTTGCATCATCTTTGTAGTCAACGATATATACGTCTTCTACATCTGTTGCATAAACTTTTTTTGCTTTTCCTTCATAGAGCATCTCTTTCTTTTCCACTTTTTTTGTCCTCCTTTGCCGCTTTCGCGTAACTGATTGGTTATTATTTATGATAAATCCCTTGTTGGATTTTATCCTGAAGAATACGAAGCACCGCCTGATTGATCTGTTTTTTGTCGATGTCTCCAAACATTACAGCGCGTGATATATGGAACACAGCGTCTTCCACGTCTACCGGATTATAAAGCATATCGGCTCCGGCGATCACGGCTTTCAACTCTGCTTCTTCCGGTGAATACTGATTGGTAATAACCGGCACATTCAATGCTTCGGTAAACACAACCCCTTCAAAACCGAGTTCTTTCCGAACCACATCGGACAAAATGGTCTGTGACAGAGATACCGGAAAATCTTTGTCAATTTTTGTCAGCCACACATGTCCTGCCATCATCATATTGGTTCCTGCATCAATTGCAGACGAAAATGTCGAAAAGTTTTCTCTCCGGAGTTTGGATAGCCCCGTCGTAATCTGGCACGGTATGAGCTGGTGATATCTCGCCACCGGCGCAATCCCCGGAAATGTTTTGACCGCTGTCGCGATCCCCTGGCTTTTCATCCCGGTAACCATCGCTTCTGTCGCTGTACTTACAATCCCTTCCTCCGAGGAAAAGCAGGACTGATTCGCATCGTTCACCGTATACCGGTCAATGTATGCTTTCACTTTCTTCTCATAAGAAGCGCGCTTTTTCTCATACTCTTGTTTCAATTTTTTTGCTTTCTTTTTTGACATCTTCTTTTTTATCTTAGGCTCTACAGGTGCCGGGCCGGCCTCCTGCATAGCAAGATTACGAATTTCATCCCAGGAAATCTTTCCAATATTTTCCACTTTCCACACATCAGCGCAAGGTGCCAGATTGAGATTGAATCCAAGATTTTTCAATTCTTTTGCAATCATGACTCCGGTATCTTCCAACTGATCTTCTGACATATTTTTCCCCATGTCCGCCGGACTCACATATCCGGTTCCATCAATCTCTTTGTTATTGACTGCGATCGAACGGGTTCCTCCCCCTTCTTCCTCGGTTCCGATGTAAAGGGCAATCCCCTCGATTGACTGCAGATCCTGTGTCAGTTTTTTGATCTGCTCTACACTCTCCACATTGGAATTATCAAGCAGTACGCCGCCAATATGATTTTTTTCTATTTTCTCTTTTATCTTTTTTGTCAATTTGGTAACCGGTTTTCCGTCTTCCGACAGTTCATTGAGATCCACAAGGATCATCTGGCCAATTTTTTCATCGAGTGTCATTTTTTTTAAGATTTTTCCGGCCTGCTCCAGAACTTCTTCTTCATCCAGTTCCGCATCTGCATTTCCGGATATGGCACTGCTCTTTTTCTTTTGAAAACTGCATCCACACATGGTGACACACAGACACAATGCCAAAAAAATACTCAAGATCCGTTTCATTTCCTTCTCCTCAGTTTTGAATAATCTACGCACCCGCATGTATTATATCAAATTTTTGGTAACAAGGCAAGCCCTCCTACATAAAATGATACTGTAAAACAATTTAGGAGGCACCAAACATGAGTGATTTATCAGCAACAAACTGTGGCGGCGGATGCTCCTGCAATGAAGGAAACAACAGCTGCTGCACATGGATCATCATCATCCTTCTCTTGACATCCTGCTGTGGAGGAAACAATGGATTCGGCAACGGCAGTGACTGCAGCTGCATTATCTGGATCCTGCTTTTGCTCTGCTGCTGCGGTGGCAATAATGGTTTCGGCGGATTCGGTGGTTTCTGCTAATTCTTTTTCTCTCTAAAAAGGAGGTGCTGCATTCCTGCGGCACCTCTTCTCTTTTATTCGTTTTGTTGTTCTCCCGGCGCGCACCGCCCCTTCAAACACTCTAAATCCACTTCATAGACACTCGTCTCGTCTTCGATATATTCCGACTGCTCTTTTTCTTCCTTTTTTTCGTTCATAGGATCCTCCCTCATTTTGAACTTTATTTTATCCTATGAAGAAAAAATAAAATGCGTGCGGCATCAGCGCTCGTAAAATTCTTTAATGCGGTCAAGACGTGACGTCATACCCACAAACATTTTGTCAATAATTGTCAGCGCCGTCATTGCTTCTACCACAACAACCGCACGCGGCACAATGATCGGATCATGCCGTCCCCGGATCTGCACTGTCACCTCTTCGCCTTCCTCATTCACGGTCTGCTGCAGCGAAAAAATCGATGGCGTTGGTTTAAATGCGGCGCGCAGCACGATATCACTGCCGTCGCTCATGCCGCCCAGAATCCCGCCGGCATGATTGGTCTGTTTTCCAATGCCTTTTTCTTCCCTGCAAAATGCATCATTATTGGTCTTGCCGGTTGCATCTGCCACCTGAAATCCATCGCCGATCTCTACGCCTTTCACTGCTCCGATCGACATAACTGCCTGTGCCAGTGCCGCATCCAATTTACCAAATACTGGTTCTCCGACACCTGCCGGTATTCCTTTTACGACACATTCGATAATACCACCTGCCGAATTTTTCTGCTGCATCTGCTGCTCCAAAAATTCCTCTGCTTTTGCAGACGCTTCCAGATCCGGCATACGCAATGGACTTTTCTCAATATTATCGTAATTTATCTTTCCAGCATCTGCCACAACAGGCCCGATCTTTGTGACATAAGCCCTTACTTCGATACCCATTTCTTTCAATATCTTCATTGCGATCGCACCGGCGGCAACCCTGCCAATCGTCTCTCGTCCCGAAGATCTCCCGCCGCCGCGGTAATCCCGGAATCCATATTTTTGATCAAAGGTATAATCCGCATGACCGGGGCGGTAAATATGTGCAATGTCTGAATAATCTTTTGATTTCTGCGAAGTATTTAAAACCATAAGGGAAATCGGTGTTCCTGTCGTCTTTCCCTCGAACAGGCCAGACATAATTTCCACTTTGTCTCCTTCTTTTCTCGGCGTGGAATATCTTGTCTCTCCCGGTTTGCGTTTATCCAGATACTGCTGAATTTCTTCCTCCGTAAGGGGAAGTCCTGCCGGGCACCCGTCTACGACTACTCCAAGTCCCTTTCCATGGGATTCTCCCCACGTTGAAACACGAAATATCTCGCCCCATGTTGATCCTGCCATTTATATTCTCCTTTTTTATTTCTTTTTTGTCGAAAAAACTTTCTTTTTTTCAAAATCTATAGTATAATATTTTTAGGATTTTTACAAGAGAAATCTGATCTGCAAAATAAATATTTAGAAAATCATAATGATTCACGGTCACCGTTCGGAGATTAAGGAATCGTTACAAAAAATTTTATATCCGGAAAGGAGAAGGATTATGTTTAGTCAGTTTTTTGGAAATTATCTTTTGAACAAACAAAAGATAACCAATGAGCAGTTCATCTCATGTATGGAATATATGCGTGCAAATCGTGTTAAATTGGGGCTGATTGCAGAATCTGAAGGGTTGCTTACACGCAAACAGGCAGATGAATTGAATCATCTTCAGATGCAGAGCGATAAACGTTTTGGTGATCTTGCTGTTGAGAAAGGCTATTTGACCGATGCCGATATTTCTCATTTATTACAATTGCAGGGAAATCCATATTTAATTTTCGTTCAGGCATTAGAAGAAAATCATGTTATGAACCGCGATGAGATTCAGGAAAATTTAGATGCATTTCAAAAAGAGGAAGGTCTTACCAACAGCGCAATTGACGCTATCAAATACGGAGACTTTGAACGTTTGCTTCCAACTTTTGTCAATACAGATGAGGAAGCCGTTCTTGATATGATGGGCTTAGTTTTGCGAAATATTGTTCGTTTTGTCAGTTCTTACATTCGCATTGGCGAAGCAAAAAAAGTAACAGAGTATTCTGCCAAGTACATAGCTTGCCAGAAAACCACCGGTGCATACGATGGATTTCTTGGTTTTGCCAGTGATGACAACGCCATCCTCACAATTGCTGATGGATATGCCGGTGAATATTTTGAAAAGCCGGACGAAGACGCTTTGGATTCTGTCTGTGAATTCACAAACTGCATCAATGGCTTGTATGCCACGGAGTTAAGTTATAAGGAAGTTGTGATCGATATGCTTCCTCCAGAATTCCATTTTGACGGTTCCTTAAAAGAAACTACAGAATTTTATGTACTTCCACTCTACATCACCGGCAAAAAAGTAGATTTACTGGTTAAGATGTAATATAAGAAAATAATGATCAAGAGGGAGGTTGTTTTATATGGCAACAGTTTTAATTGTGGATGATTCCCGTACATCCCGAAAGATATTACGCAACATTCTCACCGAGAATGGTTATGAAATCATCGGAGAAGCAGGCGACGGACAAACCGGCTACGAAAAATACATCGAACTAAAACCGGACCTGGTTACATTGGATATCACAATGCCTGTATTAGACGGACTTGGTTCTCTGAAAAAAATCATTGAATTAGACAGTTCTGCAAAAGTTATCATGGTAACCGCCGCAGGACAAAAATCAAAAATGGTAGAAGCGATCAAACTCGGAGCATCCGAATTTATCCAAAAACCATTTGAACCAGACCAGATCTTATCCGTAATCAAAACCGTGATATAAAGACAGAAAAAAGAAGCAAGCGG
>DJNB01000226.1:7010-7179 GCA_002435545.1 Lachnoclostridium sp. UBA6475 | reverse complement strand
GTGCGGGTTCGCGAGATGAGCGCGGAGAATGCAATTTTCTACAATGTCCGTGGACAGCTTGCTGGACTAAGGACATTTAGAAAATTATATGAGTGCAACGGATATCCCAAAGTCTCTGACTTTGGGATATTTGCGTTTTATGCGCCTGACAGAAAAAAGAAGCAAGCGG
>DJNB01000226.1:4385-6892 GCA_002435545.1 Lachnoclostridium sp. UBA6475 | reverse complement strand
GTGCGGGTTCGCGAGATGAGCGGGGAGGCAACCTATTTCGCTTGGTTTCCCGTTTTACGTTGCCTTTTGAGCTTCTTGCCAGCGGTAAAGGCAACGGATTTTAGCGACTTCCCTAATTTACGTTGCCTTTTAAGCTTCTTGCCAGCGGTAAAGGCAACGGATTTCGCTTAATTTCCCTTTTTACGTTGCCTTTTGAGCTTCTTGCCAGCGGTAAAGGCAACGGATTTCGCTTAGTTTCCCTTTTTACGTTGCCTTTTCCCCCTCCCACAGCGGGGTAAGGCAACGGATTTTGGCGTTTTCCTCAATTTACGTTGCCTTTTGAGCTTCTTGCCAGCGGTAAAGGCAACCTATTTCGCTTGGTTTCCCGTTTTACGTTGCCTTTTCCCCCTCTCACGACGGGGTAAGGCAACGGATTTTGGCGTTTTCCTCAATTTACGTTGCCTTTTGAGCTTCTTGCCAGCGGTAAAGACAACGGATTTCGCTTGGTTTCCCGTTTTACGTTGCCTATTCTCCACTCCACGCCAAGAAAAGGCAACATTTTTTCCCAACTTCTTCATTTTTACGTTGCCTTTTCCTCTCCTCAGCTCCCGCCGCCAAAAAGAACCCAAAAAACCCAAAGAACCCAAAAAGGCACGAAACCAACAGTTTCTCTGTCGATTTCGCACCTTTTCAAATTGCAATAATTCAAAAATCTAACTCTTTAACCGATTCGATTTCCACAAATTAGAAATCAAATTCGTTATGAACCGCATTCATTGCACGGTCTGTATCTTCGCGGTCGATCAGAACGGTTACGCGGATTTCTGAAGTTGAGATCTGCTGGATGTTTACGTTTGCTGAATACAGCGCTTCGAACATACGTGCTGCCACGCCTGGATTCGACTGCATGCCAGCACCTACGATGGATACTTTGGCAACGTCTTTCTTCACTTTGACATCCTGGCATTTCAAACTTCCGCTGCGGTGTCTCTCAACCGTCTCAACAGCTACGTCTGCCATGTCGCCGGTTACGGTAAAGCTGATGTCCTTTGTGTTGTCACGTCCGATGGACTGAAGGATCATATCAACATTTACATTGTGGTTTGCAAGGTGGCGGAACAATTTGAATGCCACACCAGGCTGGTCTTCCAATCCTACTACTGCGATTCTTGCTACATTTTTATCACATGCTACTCCACTTACAAGCATTTTTTCCATTTTTACTTCCTCCTTAACTACCGTTCCTTCCGATGTATTCAAACTAGAGCGTACAACAAGCTGTACTCCGTATTTCTTCGCCATTTCCACAGAGCGGTTGTGCAATACACCCGCACCGAGGCTTGCCAATTCAAGCATTTCATCATAAGTGATCTCATCCAGTTTTTTGGCGTCTTTGACAATTCTTGGATCTGCCGTATATACACCGTCAACGTCTGTGTAAATCTCGCAGGCGTCGGCGCGAAGTGCAGCTGCTAAGGCAACGGCTGTTGTATCCGAACCGCCACGGCCGAGTGTCGTATAATCATCGTACTGGCTGACACCTTGAAAACCGGTTACAATAACAATTTTTCTCTGCTCAAGTTCATGCTGGATACGCTCGGTATCAATCTTTTTCAGGCGGGCATTTCCTGCTACAGATGTAGTATGCATAGCTACCTGAAATGCGTTCAGCGAAATTGCCGGCACATTCAAAGACTGCATTGCCATCGCCATCAAAGCAACGGATGTCTGCTCACCGGTTGTGAGAAGCATATCAAGTTCTCTTTTGGATGCTTTGGGGTTGATGTCATTTGCCATATCAAGCAGGACATCGGTCTGTTTTCCCATTGCTGAGAGAACGACAACTACATCGTTTCCTTTCTGATAATCTTCGATACAACGCTTTGCCACGTTGAAGATACGTTCTTTGTTGGCTACGGATGTGCCACCAAATTTCTTAACGACTAACATCTCTTCTTTACCTCCGTCTTTCCATATCTGGTCTTACTACTTTATTATGCATTTACACGAATACGTGTAATCATAGACGTTAATTTTTCTGCTTTTTCTGCGAAAACTTTTTCTTTCATGACCGGTGTGATAAATCCACATTCGCCGGCAATGCCTGCGTCGATCATTGTCACGTCGCCGAAAAGTTCTGCAATCTTGCTGCGGTCTGCTTCTGCCACACGGACAAAGAATGCATTTTCCATTTCTTCCATCGGTGCGATCGGAAGTTTTTCGCTTTCCCAGGTTACAGGTACATTTTCGCCTTTGTGGATCGTAGCATCTACCACATCTGCTACGACTGCACTTGCCGTAGGGAGCTTACCTGCGCCGGCACCGTAAAACATTACTTCGCCAAGCATATTGCCTGTTACAGAAATCGCATTAAACACACCATTTACGCTGTACAATGGCTCAGAGGAATATACCATCTGAGGAGCCACCATAGCATATACATTATCTCCAACTTTTTTGCTTGTACCAAAAATCTTGATCGCTGCATTGATTTTCTTTGCATATTCAAAATCTTCTGCTGTGATCTT
>DJNB01000226.1:0-4280 GCA_002435545.1 Lachnoclostridium sp. UBA6475 | reverse complement strand
TAACCTTCTACATCTGCCGTCGGATCTTTTTCTGCATAACCGAGTTCCTGTGCCTGTTTCAAAACAACATCAAAATCAGCACCCTCTTCGGCCATTTTTGTCAAAATAAAGTTTGTTGTTCCATTTAAAATACCATTGATGGATTCAATTTCATCTGCAGTAATGCACTGATTCAAAGGACGAATGATCGGAATACCACCGCCTACACTAGCCTCAAAATAGAAGTTTACATTTTTCTCTCGTGCGATCTGAAGCAGTTCAGCACCGTGCGCAGCTACCAGCTCTTTGTTGGATGAGCAAACGCTTTTTCCATTCAGAAGCGCAGTTTTTACAAAATCATATGCCGGTTTGGTTCCGCCCATTGTCTCAACAATAATGTCAACGTCCTCATCCTGTGCGATGATAGAATAATCATGCACCAAAATGTCCTGAACCGGATCTCCCGGAAAGTCCCGCAGATCAAGTACATATTTTACTTCGATCTCTTCGCCGGCACGTTTTGCAATCGTTGCTGCGTTTGTATTTACAATTTCTACAACACCAGAACCAATTGTACCATAACCTAATACTGCAATTTTCATAATTTTCCTCCATTATCTGTATTTGAATCATCCGAAGTTTCCTCCGCATGAGACTCTCTCTTTTCAACCGCGTCATACTGCTCATCATTCATCAGCGTATCCGGGTTTACCACTACGATCAGATCGTCGCCGCGTTTGGCAATAAAATTGATATACTCCGTATTCCGCGTGCGCGCCACTCGTGGAAATTCCTGAATGTCCTTATCCTCCGCGCGAAATACTTTTCCAACACGATCCACTACGATCGCAATCTTTCCTGCATGGGTTCGGAGAAGAAGGATTTTGGTATCTTCTGTCACCTCTTTTGCCGGAAGACAGAATTGCTGCTTCATATCATAAACGGGATAAATGTCATCCCGGATCTTTACCAGACCGTTCATTCCGTCCGGCAGATCACTGGCGTGCTGGATCTCACGGTAATTTTCCAAACTCTGCATCCCGCTGATCTCAACGCCGTATTCTTTATCACTCAGAAAAAAAACAATTATCTCCTTCATCCTTACCTCCTCATTCCTTGCAGATCATCAACTGTTGATCCATTTCAAATAGCCATTGATAAACATATCCAGATCACCATCCATAACCGCAGCGACATTTCCCGTCTCTACATTGGTGCGGTGGTCTTTTACCATCGTATATGGCTGCATTACATAAGAACGAATCTGATTTCCCCAGCCAATTTCCTTTTGCTCTCCTCGGATATCGGATTCTTTTTCTCGATTTTCCTGTTGTTTGAGCAGATATAATTTTGCTTTCAACATCTGCATTGCTTTATCTTTATTCATATGCTGTGAACGCTCATTTTGGCACTGCACCACTATTCCGGTAGGAAAATGGGTGATTCGGATCGCGGAGGATGTTTTGTTGATATGCTGTCCTCCGGCACCACTGGAGCGGTACGTATCAATTCGGATATCATCATCTGCAATCTCGATATCAAGATCCTGCTCGATATCCGGCATCACATCACATGACACAAAAGATGTCTGTCGTTTTCCTGCCGCATTAAACGGTGAAATGCGGACAAGACGGTGAACCCCATGCTCACTCTTCAGATAGCCGTATGCATTGGTTCCATTGATCTGTAACGTAACCGATTTTAAGCCGGCTTCCTCGCCGTCCAGAAAATCAAGCATTTCCACGGAATACCCTTTTTTCTCTGCCCAGCGCTGATACATACGGCAGAGCATACTTGCCCAGTCGCAGCTTTCAGTACCACCAGCACCGGCGTGCAGAGTAAGGATGGCATTGCTGTCATCGTACTCTCCGGTAAGCATCGTTGTAATACGAAGATCATCAAATTCGGAAATAAATGCCGAAAGTTCCTCGCCGATCTCTGCCGCAAGTTCTTCGTCTTCTTCCTCATACGCCATCTCAATCAGCGTCATGATGTCTTCATATTTTTCCTGCAGCCCGTCTGCACGTCCTACAATATCTTTGAGATCCTTGACTTCTTTCATGGCCCGGCTCGCTTTTTCGGAATCATCCCAAAAATCCGGAGCCTCCATATTTTTCTCCAATTCCTCGATACGATATCGTTTGTCTCCCAGATTGAGAGAATCTCTGACTTCTGCAAGCGGCTGCTCATATGAAGTTAATTCTACCTTATAATTATCTAATTCTACCACGTAACGTCTCTACTTTCCACAACAATATTTATATTTCTTACCACTTCCGCATGGACACGGATCGTTTCTTCCAACTTTTTCCGTTTTGCGCTGTACCGGTGCATTGGCAGAGTCATCTTTGTTTGTTCCGGTTTCTTTGGCAACCTGTTCACGCTCTACTTTCTGCTCGATACGCACATGCATCAATGCTTTTACTGTCTCTTCGCGGATGGATTGCGTCATTTCTTCAAACATATCGTAACCACGGAAACGATATTCTGTTACAGGATCTCGCTGTCCGTAAGCCTGAAGACCGATTCCCTGACGGAGCTGATCCATATCGTCGATATGATTCATCCAGTGCTGGTCTGTCACTTTCAAAAGAATCACTCGCTCAATCTCACGAATCTGCTCCGGCTCCGGAAATTCTGCCTCTTTGGATTCATAGATACGAAGTGCCTCTTCTTTCAAGTTCTGAAGAAGTCCTGCTTTATTCAAATCCTTATCGCGTTCCGGATCAAATCGGATCGGCTCAAACGGAATGATCGGAAGGAGATTCATGTTCAACTCTCCAAGATCCCAGTCTTCCGGAATTTGATCGTCCCCGATTGTACGTTCCACATATTTTTCGATCACTTCATCGATCATACCATAAATGGTATCTCGCATGCTCTCGCCATCCAATACCTTACGGCGCTCTGCGTAAATGATCTCACGCTGCTGGTTGTTGACAATATCGTATTCCAGCAGGTTTTTACGGATTCCGTAGTTATTATTTTCTATCTTCATCTGGGCACGCTCGATGGCTTTGTTCAACATACGGTGCTGAATCTGCTCGCCTTCCGGCATACCGAGAGAATTAAATACATTCATCAGATTCTGGGAACCAAACAAGCGCATCAAGTCGTCTTCCAGTGAAATGTAAAACTTGGATTCACCAGGATCTCCCTGACGTCCGGCACGTCCACGCAGCTGGTTGTCGATACGTCTGGACTCATGACGTTCCGTACCAATGATACGAAGTCCGCCAAGTTCCTGAACCCCTTCACCGAGTTTGATATCCGTACCACGTCCTGCCATGTTGGTCGCGATCGTTACCGCACCTGCCACACCGGCATCGGCGATGATCTCTGCCTCCATCTCGTGATATTTGGCATTCAATACTTTATGCTTGATTCCGCGTCGTTTCAGCATTTCGCTGAGTTCTTCCGACGCTTCGATCGTGATCGTACCGACAAGAACCGGCTGTTTGCGTTCATAACAGTCTGCAATGTCTGCCACGATCGCATTTAATTTTTCACGTTTGGTCTTATATACCGAATCGTTGTAGTCAATACGGGCAACCGGTTTATTGGTAGGTACTTCGACAACGTCCATTCCATAGATCTCACGGAACTCTTTTTCCTCGGTAAGTGCCGTACCTGTCATACCACATTTTTTATTGTATTTATTAAAGAAGTTCTGGAACGTAATTGTCGCCAGCGTCTTACTTTCTCTTTTTACCTTTACATGCTCTTTTGCCTCGATTGCCTGATGCAGACCATCGGAATAACGGCGTCCCGGCATGATACGTCCGGTAAATTCGTCTACGATCAGTACTTCATCATCTTTTACCACATAATCCTTGTCGCGGAACATCAGATTGTGCGCACGAAGTGCCAGAATGATACAATGCTGGATCTCAAGGTGCTCCGGATCTGCCAGGTTTTCAATATGGAAGAAGCGCTCTACCTTTTCAACACCCTGTGCTGTCAGATTGACCGTTTTTTCCTTTTCATCTACAACAAAATCTCCGGTCTCCATGTCATCTTCCTGCATAATGAGATCCATTTTCGAAAGTTCTTTTGCTGTACCACGTTTTAACTGTTTGGCAAGGTTATCACAAGCCTCGTAGATCTTGGTCGATTTTCCGCTGCTTCCGGAAATGATCAACGGCGTTCTCGCTTCATCGATCAATACCGAGTCAACCTCATCGACGATTGCATAATTCAGTTCTCTCTGAACCAGCTGTTCTTTATAAATAACCATGTTATCACGAAGATAATCAAATCCCAGCTCATTATTCGTGATATATGTAATATCACAGTTATAT
>DJNB01000173.1:17702-20726 GCA_002435545.1 Lachnoclostridium sp. UBA6475 | reverse complement strand
GTCAGCATCTGATTGATATTATAGAAATTTCCTTCAATCAGGCGGGAAATGATAACCGTATTTTCCAATTCAAATAAAACATGGTTTTTTGTGAAATAGATATCTACATTGTCGTCCATTCCTCCGGTCAGAATCTTGCTGACCTCGCTCAGTGTCTTTCCGGGGATGACTGCTTTCATATCATCGTAGGATTCCTTCAGCTGAATCTTGCGGATGGACACACGATGAAGGTCAAGGGAAGCGATCTTAAATTCATCTCCATTGATTTCAAACAATTCACCGGTCAGAATCTTATTGCTCTCATTGTTAGAAATGGAAAAAATTGTCTGTCTAATCATTTCTTTTAAAGTAAACTGCGAAACGGTGATCTTATAGTTTTTTTCTATGTTTGGAAGCATTGGAAATTCTTCATGGTTCTTTCCGGAAAGGTTGAATTTGGCCTTTCCACAGAACAAAAGAATATTTTCATTGTCATCTGCTTCAAAATAAACATCATTTTCCGGAAGTTTACGAATGATATCGGATATCATCTTTGCATTGACAAGGATAATGCCGTCTTCTTCTACCTGGGCAGGAAAACTCGTTTCGATGCCAAGCTGCATATCGTTGGTCGTTAATTTGATCTGATCTCCGGCTGCTTCAATGACAACACATTCCAAAATAGGCATCGTCGTTTTACCGGGTACTGCTTTCAATACGATATTAACTGCTTCTGCCATATCCGATTTATTGCATGTGAATTTCATAGTTGTGAATAACCCCTTTCTGGTTGAATTGCTAATAAATATAATATTAATATCTAGTAATAGTAGTAATAGGTGTCGTGTAAAAGTGGAAAAGCAGCTTAAAGTTAAATTCTATGCTGGTTTGAGCCACTTTATAACTTTAGCATTTAACGTTTATTTTAAGTGAATGGATTGGGAAACTTAAATCTTGTTAAAAAGTTAAATTAAGTTGTCCCTGAACTATACTCAAATTATAAACAGTTAATGTAAAGTTATCCACAAGTTATCAAGGATTGATTTTTTTGATCAGAATATCGATCACTTTCTTCACAGTTGGATCGGTATTTATCAACTCCTCTATTTTCGTGCATCCGTGGATAACTGTCGAATGATCGCGTCCGCCTATCTTTTCCCCAATCTCCGTTGTGGATAAGTCTGTTAATTCTTTGCATAAGTACATACAGATCTGTCGTGGATAAGCAATTGTCTTTTGTCTCTTCTTAGAGATAATGGCATCCGTTGAGAGTTGAAAATGTTCGGTTACGATATCAATAATGTATTCGACTGTGATCTCTCTTGCACTGTCCGGTTTGATCATATCCTTTAATGCATTTTCTGCAAGTTCCAGTGTGATCTTCTGGTGGCTTAATGTGGAAAAGTATTGAACTTTTTTGAAGGCGCCTTCCAGTTCACGTACGCTGGAGCGTATATTAGTAGCGATGAAACGGAGTACTTCTTCATCAATACTGATATTTTCTTTTTCTTTAAAATTATTTAGGATTGCCATACTGGTTTCATAATCCGGTGGCTGAATATCAACCAAAAGTCCGGAACTGAAACGTGTCCGATACCGGTCATCCAATTCAGGCATATCTCTCGGTGGTTTATCACTTGAGATTACGATCTGTTTATTTAACTGGAAAAGAGTCTCAAACGTATTGAAAAATTCAAGCTGCGAACTTTCCTTTCCTATAATAAACTGAATATCATCGATCAGCAGGACATCAACACTTCGGAATTTTTTTCGAAGGTTTGTCGTCGCGGAGTTATCATGACTGATCTTATTGGAACGGATGGCTTCAATTACCTGATTGGTAAAATTTTCACTGGTAATGTAAAGAACCTTTAATTCCGGATGATTTTCAATGATATGTCTGGCAATGGAATGCATCAGGTGCGTTTTTCCAAGACCCGGATTTCCGTAAAGGAAAAGTGGATTGTATACATGCAGGGTAGGTTCTTCTGCCACATTTAATGCTGCGGCGTATGCCATCGCATTGCTCTGGCTGGTTACAAAGGTCTCAAAAGAGTGCCCCTGACTCAGATAAGGATACTTATCAATCAATGACTGTTCTTTTTCTTCATTTAAATAGGAAGAAACACCGTCATCTTTTTTATAAACAAAGTTGATCTGGGCAATTTCTTCGCCTTCTATAATACTTTCGATTGCAACACGGATGTCAAAGTAATAGCGTTCAGTCAATGCTTTGTAGCAGTCACCCTGTTGTTTCATGTCAATCTGCAATGTCAATATATTATTTTCATAAGAAATTGCTTCCAATGGTTCAATAAAAGTTCGTATCGCCGGACCGGTAATAGAACTATTGTCCTTTAGATACGCGATAATTTCGCCCCAGCGGGATTTTATCTCATTTTCCATAAAAAAACCTACCTAACTAAAAAAAATCAAAATATGGGTATAAACATACAAATATATTGTACATCATAAATGGCTTTTTTTCAATGAAATATTTACAAAAAAACAACTTTCTTTCATTATTTGCTTGACTATTCGGCAATTCAATACTATAATTAGGCTTGATACGGATTTATCCACTCATTTTTATGAGGATATAAGGTTATAGAGAGAAGGAGGTGTATCGTATATGAAGATGACATTTCAGCCAAAAAAGAAATCTAGATCTAGAGTTCATGGTTTTCGTAAAAGAATGAGTACTTCTAATGGAAGAAAGGTTCTTTCCAGAAGAAGAGCAAAAGGAAGAAAAAAATTGTCCGCTTAATATGTTTTACACATAGCATGGCAGGATTGTGCAAAGTCACATGAATGTGTGACTTTTTCTTCTTTCTTTTCATCGTTGTATCTATAGGATGCAGGCTTGCCTGTATCACTTGAATGTATGAGGATATGGACAGTGTTTGAAAAGTTAGGAAAAAACCCGGAATTTAAAAAGGTTTACAAGTTTGGTAAATCGAAAGCAAATCGGTACCTGGTGATGATTTTGGTCGAAAGGGAAAGTGGTCCCAACCGCTATGGATTTTCTGTCAGTAAGAAAGTCGG
>DJNB01000173.1:0-17611 GCA_002435545.1 Lachnoclostridium sp. UBA6475 | reverse complement strand
AATTAAAGAAAAGTTATAATGTTGTTATCGTTGCCAGAAACACGGCAAAAGGTAGAAGTTATCAGGAAATCGAGAGTGCATTTCTGCACTTGTGTCGATTACATGGTTTAATGTAGTGTGCAGTTGCACATGCAGGTCATCAAATCCCGTTTGGTGACAAAAGGTATAATGTCATGAAAAAGATTTTATTATTTTTACTACGTATTTATCAGCGATTCATTTCACCATTAAAGCCTACGCCGACGTGTATCTATACACCATGCTGCTCCGAATATGCCAGACAGGCTGTTACCAAATATGGTGCATGCAAAGGTGGTTTTTTGGCTTTGAAACGAATTTTAAGATGTCATCCTTTTCATAAAGGTGGCTATGATCCAGTTCCGTAAAATAGCGATATCAGTTAGTGGAGGTTAGTGAATTGAGTTATTTGTATCAATTTTTAGGTTGGATATTAGAAGGGATTGACTGGGTAGTATTTCATACCCTTGGTATTCATAATGTAGGTATATGTATTATTTTATTTACATTTATTGTATATTTGATCATGTTCCCTTTGAATGCAAAACAACAAAAATCATCTCGTTTGATGACAAAGATCAATCCGGAGATTCTTGCAATTCAGGAAAAATACAAGGGTAAAAAAGACAATGAATCGATGATGAGACAGCAGGCAGAAACGCAGGAAATATACAATAAGTATGGAGTAAGTCCATTTGGTGGATGTCTTCCATTGATTATTTCCATGCCGATCATCTTTGCCCTCTACGGTGTGATCCGTGAGGTTACGAAGTATGCGCCAAGTCTGGAAGGAGCGACAGGATTTTTAGGTCTTGACCTTTCCCAGACACCTACACAATATGCTTCTACGACAAAATGGGCGTATATGATCCCTGTACTGGCGGTTGTATTCCAGTTTTTAAATTCTCAGATTCTTCAGGCGAAGAGCAAGAATGAGAAAGGTAAGAAAAACAAAAATACCCAGCAGGACAGTATGCAGCAGAGTATGAAGATGATGAATTATTTCATGCCTTTGATGTCCGGATTTTTTGCATTGAGTTTTTCAATGGGTATTGGTTTATACTGGATCGCGGCTTCCATTTTTAGAATTGGACAAACTATCATTATAAACCGTCAGGTAGACAAGATTTCTTTGGATGATCTGGTTGAGAAGAATAAGGAAAAAGCTGCAAAGAAATCAAAAAAACGTAAACAGATGAATGAACAGATGGAAATGTATGCAAAGCAGAGGACAAGTTCCATTAAGACGGCTGCAGGTTATCAGAATAAAGAAACTGTGGATAAGAATGATGTGAAAAAGCCGTCCTATAATACTACAAATACAAATTATGAGAAGGGCAGCATCGGTTCTTATGCCCATATGCTGGATGGAGACAAGGAAAAAGATAAATAATGGATTGTCTTTTATGTGATTGGAGGAATTGAATATGTCAAATTGGCAGGAATTTTCAGCAAAAACAGTAGATGAAGCTTTGACAGAAGCATTAATTAAATTAGAAACGACAAGTGATCAGATTGAATATGAAGTGTTGGAAAAAGAGAGTACCGGCTTGCTTGGATTATTTAGTAAACCGGCGCGCATTCGTGTTTGCAAGAAAGAAGATGTACAGGATATTGTAAAAGATTTCTTAAAACGTCTTTTTGAAAATATGAATCTGAATGTTGAAATTGATATGAAATTCGATGAAGAAGAGAAGATCATCTATATTGATCTGAAAGGTGATGAAATGGGTCTTCTGATCGGTAAGAGAGGACAGACTTTGGATTCCATCCAGTATCTTACTTCATTGGTTGCTAATAAAAACCGCGAAGAATATATCAAGATCAAAATGGATACAGAAAATTACCGTGAGCGTCGTAAAGTAACGATCGAGAATCTTGCAAAGAATATTGCGATTAAGGTTAAGAAGACGAGACGTCCTGCGACTCTGGAACCGATGAATCCATATGAGAGACGTTTGATCCATGCAGCACTTCAGGATGATAAATATGTAGAGACTTATAGTGAAGGGGAAGAGCCTTTCCGTAAGGTTATCGTAAATGTATCAAAAGAATATGCGAGCATGCCGCCACGCCGCAACAATAATTACCGCAAGAAAAACGGTTATAACGGAAATGGCAACCGCGGTGGACGTAAACCATATAATAAGTCTTATGGCAACAAGAAGCCGTATGGTAAATCTTCTTATAACAAATCTTATAACCGTAACAATTCTTATCGTAATCAAAGTAATTTTGGTTCCGATGAAAATACGGCTGCGGATAAAAAAGAAGATTAATATTTGTGATTGTAAGAGTTGGGCTGAATCTCAGGATTCAGCCTTTTTAGCCTTATTAAAATGAAATCTAGAAAGGGATGTTTTATGTTTTATGAGGATACGATTGCTGCGATTGCAACGGCATCTGTCAATGGTGGAGTAAGTATTATCCGGATAAGTGGCAGTAACGCAGTAAAAGTGGCTGATTGCTGCTTGAAGTTAAAAAATAAAACGCTGTCAGATTCAAAAAGTCATACCATTCATTACGGTTATGTAATTGATGAGAAAGAACAAAAAATAGATGAAGTTCTTGTACTATTGATGCTTGCACCAAATAGTTATACGAGAGAAGATGTAGTAGAAATTCAATGTCATGGCGGAGCCTTTGTCTGTCAGACAATTCTTGATCTGATATTAAAAAAAGAGGGAGTTCGTATTGCTGAACCGGGAGAATTTACAAAGCGTGCTTTTTTAAATGGAAGAATTGATTTGTCTCAGGCAGAAGCTGTCATGGATCTGATTGAGTCGAAGAGTAAATATGCTTTGGAAAGTTCTGTCTCTCAATTAAGTGGTATGATGAAACAAAAGATTCAGAAAATCCGTAATATATTGATGGATGATGTCGCTTATATTGAAGCTGCACTGGATGATCCGGAACATATTACTCTGGATCTGTTTGAAAAAGATTTTTTAAATCATATTACAGATTCCATTCATGAACTTCAAAAGATGAAAGATAATTATAATAACGGCAGATTGATCTATGAGGGAATCCAGACTGCTATTATTGGAAAGCCAAATGTTGGAAAATCATCTTTTTTAAATGCCATGCTTGGAATGGAACGTGCAATTGTGACAAATGTGCCCGGTACAACACGCGATACATTGGAAGAAAATGTAAGAATTGGTGATGTATTTTTACACCTGATTGATACTGCCGGGATTCGTGAAACAGAAGATGAAGTTGAAAAAATAGGAATTGAAAAAGCCAGGAAACAACTTGATCAATGCGATTTTTGCATATTAATATTAGATAGTTCGCGTGAAATAGAAGAAGAAGATGAAGTTCTTATCAAGGAAATTGAACCGAAAAATGCAGTTATTTTATATAATAAATCTGATTTGGATAATGCTTTTTCTATTGATGAAATAGAGAAGAAAACTTCAAAAAATATTATTGCATTTTCAGCGAAAACAGGAGATGGTCTGGATGAATTGCAACAATATATCACCGATCAGTTTTTCAAAAATGAAATATCATTTAATCAGGAAGTTTATCTTTCCAATGAGAGACAAAAGCAGGCTGTGTCAGAAGCATATGAAAGTCTGCTTCGTGTCAAAGAAAGTTATGATCTTGGTGTCGGCGAAGATTTTTATACGATTGATATGATGAATGCATATGAACAATTGGGAAGTATAATTGGTGAAACAGTAGACGATGATCTGGTTGATACTATTTTTAAAAAATTCTGTATGGGTAAATGAGAAAGGTTTGATGATACAATGAAGAAAATATTAGAAGAGACATACGATGCCGTCGTAGTTGGTGCAGGACATGCCGGCTGCGAAGCTGCTCTTGCTCTGGCAAGACTTGGATTTAATACTGCGCTTTTTACCGTTAGTGTTGACAGCATCGCTATGATGCCATGCAATCCAAATGTTGGTGGATCGTCTAAAGGTCATCTTGTAAGAGAAGTGGATGCGCTTGGCGGGGAGATGGGTAAAAATATCGATGCAACATTTATACAAAGCAAGATGTTAAATAAATCAAAAGGCCCTGCCGTACATTCCCTGCGCGCCCAGGCCGACAAAAAGGAATACAGTAAACGGATGCGTCATGTATTAGAAAAAATGGAAAATATTTCCATTAAGCAGGCAGAAGTGACGGAACTCTTAGTAGAAGATAATAAAATAGTAGGCGTGAAAACATATACTGGTGCAATCATTCATTGTAATGTCTGTGTATTATGTACGGGTACTTATCTGAAAGCAAGATGTATTACCGGGGAAATATCGACTTATACCGGGCCAAATGGTTTATCAGCTGCCAATCATCTTTCGGATTCGCTGACGGCGCTTGGTATCAAAATTCGACGTTTCAAAACAGGTACTCCTGCAAGAATTGATGGAAATACCGTAGACTTTTCTAAGATGGAGCCACAGTATGGAGATGAAAAACTTGTACCATTTTCCTTTACCAACGATCCGGCAGACATTGAGAGAGAGCAGGTAAAATGTTACCTTACGTATACCAATGAAAAGACACATGAAATTATTCGTGATAATTTGGATCGTTCTCCTCTTTACTCCGGTATGATTAAAAGCACCGGACCGAGATATTGTCCTTCAATCGAAGATAAGGTCGTTCGTTTTTCCGATAAGAACAGACACCAGGTATTTATTGAGCCGGAGGGATTGTATACTTCTGAAGTATACATTGGTGGTATGTCAAGTTCCATGCCGGAAGATGTACAGTATGAAATGTATCGTTCTGTAAAAGGACTTGAAAATGCTAAGATTGTACGAAATGCTTATGCCATTGAATATGACTGTATCGATTCATTGGAATTGAAACCATCCCTGGAATGCAAAAAAGTAGAAGGACTTTTTAGTGCCGGACAGGCAAATGGAAGTTCCGGATATGAAGAAGCAGCAGCACAGGGGATCATCGCGGGTATCAATGCGGCGAGAAAATTGCAGAAAAAAGAACCAATTGTCTTGGATCGTTCGCAGGCATATATCGGAGTGTTGATTGATGATCTTGTAACGAAAGGTACAAATGAACCATATCGTATGATGACATCGAGAGCAGAGTATCGACTGATACTTCGCCAGGATAACGCAGATCTGCGATTGACTCCAATCGGATATGAAGTTGGTCTGATATCAAAGGAGAGATACGATGGTTTACTTTTGAAAGATGAATTGATACAGAAAGAAATTTATCGTATGGAACATACTTCTGTCGGTAACACAGACAATGTGCAAGAACTTTTGAAACAGTATGGAAGTACACCATTAAATAGTGGAATTACATTGGCTGAATTGATTCGTCGTCCGGAATTAGATTATGATAAAATTGAGCCAATCGATAAAGAAAGAAAACCGCTTCCTTATGATGTGTGTGAACAGGTAAATATAAATATCAAATACGACGGATATATTTCACGTCAGATGAAGCAAGTAAAACAATTCAAAAAGATGGAACAAAAGAAGATTCCTGCAACTATCGATTATTCTAAGATCAATAGTTTAAGAATCGAAGCAGTACAGAAGTTGACGGAGATCAAACCGGAGTCTGTAGGACAGGCGGCAAGAATATCAGGTGTATCTCCAGCAGACATATCAGTCTTACTTGTTTATCTTGAAAATTATAATAGAAATGTTTCACGTGAAACATCGGAGGAAGAATAGTGAAAATATCATTTAGTAAATATGGATTACCGTTGGATGAAACGATGTGCAGTCAATTTGAAAGATATTATGAATTGCTCATTGACTGGAATCAACGTATGAATCTTACTACTATTACGGATCGAAAAGAAGTAATAGAAAAGCATTTTATTGATTCTGTTCTTTTACTTACAAAATACCAGAATGAAATGTTTATTGATATGACAATCATTGATGTGGGAACGGGAGCAGGATTTCCAGGAATTCCTCTTGCTATCATGTTGCCAAATACAAAATTTACACTGATTGATTCACTGGAAAAGAGAATACATTTTCTTGAAAATGTGATAAGTGAATTGAAATTAGAAAATGTGACATTGTATCATGGCAGAGCAGAAGACTATGGAAAAGATATATCATTCCGTGAACAATTTGATTATTGTGTTTCGAGAGCAGTTGCTCCATTACCAATTTTGTTAGAATATTGTTCTCCTTTCATAAAAGTCGATGGAAGTTTATTATTATACAAAAGTAAAAAAGCAGATCAGGAAATACAAGATTCACAACATGCATTGGATGAATTGAATTGTAAGGTTGGAGATATATGTACTTTATCCGATAGTGAAGATTACAAAAGATATATTATTGAAATTCATAAGATAAATAATACTCCTGCAAAATATCCAAGAAAAGCAGGAAAACCGAAAAAAAATCCACTATAGAAAAATGTTTCACGTGAAACATTTTTAAAAATATGCTAGTATTCTTAGTGAGAGAATGATATAATAGAAACATAGGGGTAAAAATATTAAAAATGGAAACCCACTAAAAATAAATAAAGGTGAGAAAAATATGAGTCATAAAGTTATAGCTGTGGCTAACCAGAAAGGTGGAGTTGGAAAAACAACGACTACCATCAATTTATCTGCTGCATTAGCCGAAAAAGGAAAAAAAGTTTTAATGATCGACCTGGATCCACAGGGAAATGCATCCAGTGGACTTGGTGTAAATAAGGATGAGTTGGAACAAAGTATTTATCAGCTTATGATTGGTACGAATTCATTTGATGAGTGTGTACAAAAAAATGTATTGGAAAATCTTGATGTTTTGCCTGCAAACGTAAATCTTGCGGGTGTAGAAATTGAAACATTAGATATGGAAGACAGAAACTATATTTTATCAAAAGAAATTGATAAGGTGAAAGATCAATATGATTACATATTAATAGACTGTCCACCATCATTGAACTCATTGACAATCAACTCAATGACGACAGCAGATTCTGTACTGGTTCCGATTCAGTGTGAGTTTTATGCTTTGGAAGGACTGAGCCAGCTGATCTATACGATTGATCTGGTAAAAGATCGATTGAATCCGAATTTGAAAATGGATGGTGTTGTATTTACTATGTATGATGCCAGGACAAATTTGTCGCTGCAGGTTATTGAAAATGTTAGAGAAAATTTGAATCAAAAGATTTATAATACGATTATTCCACGAAGCGTCAGATTGGCAGAGGCTCCAAGTTATGGACTTCCAATTAATATATATGATCGCAAGTCTACCGGGGCGAAGGCATATCGCGCTTTGGCAGAAGAAATTATAGAGGAAGGGGATGAAGAATAATGGCAGCAAAAAAAGGAGGATTGGGAAAAGGATTGGATACTCTTATTCCACCCAAAAAAGAAACAGCAAAGAAAGTTGAAAACGTAGAGATTAAGAAGATTGAAGAATATGTAGATATCAATAAGGTAGAACCAAATAAAGACCAGCCGAGAAAATCTTTTAATGAAGATTCTTTGATCGAGTTGTCGGAATCTATTAAGCAGCATGGAATTGTCCAGCCACTGGTAGTTGCAAAGAAAGATGATTACTTTGAAATTATTGCCGGTGAGAGAAGATGGCGTGCGGCAAAAAAAGCAGGATTGAAAGAAGTTCCTGTTGTAGTGAAAGATTATTCCCCACAGGAGATTATGGAAATTGCGTTGATTGAAAATATTCAGCGCGAAGACTTGAATCCGGTAGAAGAAGCGATGGCTTATCAGAGACTGATTAAAGAATACGATCTGAAACAGGATGAAGTAGCAGAACGAGTATCCAAAAGCCGTACTGCAATTACGAACTCCATCCGCCTGCTTAAATTGGATGAGAGAGTGCAGAATATGTTAATTCAGGAATCCATATCAAGTGGACATGCCAGAGCACTTCTTGCTGTAAAGGATGGCGACGAGCAGTACAATCTTGCCATGAAGATTTTCGATGAAAAACTGAGTGTGCGTGAGACAGAAAAGCTGATCAAGTCTCTTGGAAAAGAAAAGGCAAAGCCAAAGAAAAAGGAATTGAAGAATGATTTTGTATACCGTGATCTGGAGGAAAAACTGAAAACAGTTACCGGTACAAAAGTTATGATTAACCGGAAAACGGAAAAGAGCGGAAAGATTGAGATAGAGTATTACAATCAGGAAGATCTGGAGAAAATCATTGGATTCTTTAAATAGAACAAATGTTTGTATAGGAGGATAAAGATGTTTCATTTTAGTGATTATGGCATTGAGTCAGATATGATAATAATTGGAATTGCTGCTATATTAGTCATACTTCTTGTATTGGTGATCGTGGCACTTTCTAAAATAGGAAAATTGAAAAAACAGTATAATATGTTTATGGATGGGAAAGATGGTAAAAGTCTGGAAGAAACATTTCAGAAGAAATTTGAAAATATGGATATGATCAACGAAGAATTGAAAAAAATCCAGGGACATCTGGAACGGATCGATGAAAATCTTCTGAAGACATACCAAAAGGTGGCTATCGTCAAATACGATGCCTTTAAAGAAATAGGTGGTACATTAAGTTTTGTCCTTGTTCTTCTTACAAAGGATAACGATGGATTGATCTTAAATTCCATGCATTCTAACAGTGAGGGATGTTATACTTACATTAAGGAAGTTAAGAGCGGTGAAGTGTTTGTAGCTCTGTCAGAAGAAGAAAGACAGGCTTTGGAACAGGCGAAAGAATCGTAAGGAATTTTATAAAGGCTGTAACAATTCAGGG
This sequence comes from Lachnoclostridium sp. UBA6475, assembly GCA_002435545.1. GTDB lineage: Bacteria > Bacillota > Clostridia > Lachnospirales > Lachnospiraceae > Eubacterium_F. Next base: position 8,888 of record DJNB01000173.1, on the reverse strand, counting down.
CTTCTAACCGGTGGTTCTGAATTGTTATCAGCAATAAAAGTACAAAAAAAAGCCCTTACCCAGCAGTTGCAGGTCTGCCAAACAAGGACTCGGGAGTACGCCTTTGGGGGTTCGAACCCCAGACACCCTGATTAAGAGTCAGGTGCTCTACCAACTGAGCTAAAGGCGCTTATCTAATCGCAAAAACTATTATATAACATTTGTAACAAAAAAGCAAGTCTTTATTTAAAAAAAATTCAAAAAAAGGAAATAAAATATATGAGTAGAAATCGCAAAATGTATCGAAAAATAAAAGAGATAGTAAAGGGAATATTAGCCAATATGGGATCTGTTATTTTGATTCTTGCTTTATGCACTACTGTGATAGCAATTATATTAAACTGGCAGTCTGTAATGAGCGAGCTGCAGAGGTTTATAAAAGTAATCATGCCCTTTATCTTTGGTCTGGTACTGGCATTTTTGATCAATCCGCTGGTTGAAAGTATACGAAAGATACTTGATAACTTATTTTTTAAGACAAAACATAAAAAGGGATGTAAATATACCAGTGTAGCTGTCTCTTATGTAATTCTTCTTGGTTTGGTGGCAATTACAATGGTTTATATCGTACCACAGATTTCACAGAGTGTGAAAGAACTTACGAAATCACTGGGATACGGATATAATTACATCATTCAAAATACCGGAAAATTACAGGAAAAATATCCGTTTTTACCTATGAATGATATTAAAGAGATTATAGAAAAGGTAGTTCCACAAAATATATTTAATTACGGAACCGGAATGGCAAAATTTATATTCCCGTACATTTATAATTTGTCGGCTTCCTTTATCTCCGGGTTTATCAATATTATATTTGCTATTGTAATATCGGTCTATATTATATTGGATAAAGAAAAAATAGTAAAAGAATTACGGCGGTTTATCTATACATTTTCTGCAAAGGAGAGGGCGCCGTTTATCTGGAATACGTTTTGTGAGTGCAACCATATTTTCAATGGATTTTTATTTGGAAAAAGTGTAGATTCCCTTATTATCGGGATTCTTTCCCTGATTGCAATGAGTATTCTCAGACTGCCATACGGCTTACTTCTTAGTGTTATTGTAGGTGTGACAAATATGATTCCGTATTTTGGACCTATTATGGGTGCTATTCCGGGTGTAATTATATATCTTGTAATAGAACCGAAATATGCGATTATTTATGTCATTATGATACTCGTTTTACAGCAGTTTGACGGACTTTATCTGGGACCGAAAATACTTGGAGATCTTACGGGAATCAAGCCGCTCTGGGTTATTTTTGGTATTACAGTAGGCGGTGCTTACTTTGGTGTACTGGGAATGTTTCTCGGTGTACCGGTAGTCGCAGTAATAATGCATATAATAAATGTGTTTATGGAAGCAAAAATGAAGAAAAAGATGCTAAAAGAAATACAAATTAGAAGAGATAATAAAGAATAAATTATTTTAGCAGTTTCATAACATAATATACAGAATCTACGATACAATCAATACGTTTTTTTAAGCAAGGCTTTTTTAGAAAAAAACGACGAAGGCAATTTTGAAATGAATTCATAATAACCTCAAGTAATGTTTTTATTCTAATATATGCCTTGCTTTTTTATAAGTTACCGGTATGCGACGAGACGGTGGATCGGCATACCTTTCTGTGAAAATTTTTCTTCGTACTCCGTCATGACATTTCCCTCTGCAAATTCGCTGTGATGAAGATCATAGGTGACGTCCTTTAACCTCCAGGGATCTGTCTCCGAGATTGTCTCTACAGAATAGTCAAACAATGGCCGGTTGTCTGTCTTAAAGCAAATGACTCCCTCCGGCTGAAGCACTTCATTGTAAAGTGATAAAAAGATCGGAGAGGTCAGACGGCGTTTGGCGTGACGCTCCTTTGGCCATGGATCTGAAAAGTTAAGGTAAATTCTGTCAATTTCAGAGAAATCAAAAACATCTGTAAGATCTTTGGCGTCCATACGGATAAAATAAAGATTGGACAATTCCGTCTGCTGTCTCTTTTCTATGGCACGATAAAGAACGCTGGAATAAAGTTCGATACCGATATAGTTGATGGATGGATTTTGTGCGGCAAGCGTATGGATAAATTTTCCTTTTCCCATACCAATTTCAATATGAATTGGATTATCATTTCCAAAAAATGTATTCCATCTGCCTTTATATTCTTCCGGTGTCTGTATGACAAATTCACTCGATGCGATAAATTCTTCTGCACCTTTGATATTACGAAGTCTCATAATTGTCCTCCAAAGTTTAATATTCGCAAATATTATAACATGTCATGTCACCAAGCGAAGCTTGATGACCTACGCATGCCTCAGCATGCTACATTATAACATATCTTATCGTATTTTTGAAGAAAATATAATAAATTTGCAAGTAACTATTGGAAAATGTGGAAAAATCGTGTATGATTATAAATAGGCAATAAAATAAATGCAAAGAGGGAACGAGATGGAAGAAAAGAAAATAGTTCTTGTGTCTGTAAGTGATCTTGTACCTGGAATGATTGTTGCCAGGGATGTATATACGAGAAATAATCAGTTGTTAATATCAGCAGATACAGAGATAACAGAATCAATTATTGCACGGATGACATTTTTTGGGGTAATGAGTATCCGGGTTTATTTAAATGAATTACAGCAGAATATAGTAGAGGACGACGAAGAAAATTTTATGACACAGCAGGAAAAAGAGGATTTTGCTGCTTTCAAGGAAAATTATGAATTGACGATGAATCATGTGTTAGGAAATTTGAATTCTCTTCTGAAGAGCGGAAATGAGATTAACAGTGACGAATTGGTAGAAGATGTGGATAAGTTATTGTTTCAATCCAAAAGCCGGTATGAAATTATTAATATGGTACATAATATACGTACTTTTGATGATGAAACGTACCGCCATTCACTGAATGTGGCGATGATCAACAGTGTTTTTGCCGGATGGCTTGGCATGAGTGAGTACGAAAGAAAGCAGCTGACATTATGTGGGCTTTTGCATGATGTCGGAAAGTTACTTATATCAAAAGACATTCTTCGGAAACCGGGCCGGTTGACAGAGGAAGAATACGAGCACATCAAAAAACATCCATTGCTTGGATATGAAAAAATGAAGGATAAAAAACTACCGGAATCCGTCAAACGAGTGATCCTGCTTCACCATGAAAGAGCAGATGGAAGCGGGTATCCGTATGGATTTCATTTGAAAGAAATCGATCCTTATGCAGCAATTACCGCAATTGCAGATGTATACGATGCTATGACGTCAAACCGGGTATATCGTCACGGAATGAGTCCGTTTGATGTGATAGAGATATTTGAAAAAGAAGGAAGAAAGCAGTTTAACCCGATGTTTCTTGTGCCGATTTTGAATAATCTGACCAATACCTATCTGCAGCATCACGTCGAATTGAGCAATGGCGAAAAGGGAAAAATTGTATTGATCAATAAGAGTGAATTATCACGGCCAATGATCGCATTGGATAATAATGAGTTCATTGATCTTTCCAAAGAACGCGACATAAAAATAACACAGGTTCGCTAGATAATGAAAAAAGCAAAGCAAGAAAGGATAGAAAAAGTGAAAAGTTCAATAAAAAAATGGATAAAAACGTGGATCGGAGCAGCCGGTCTTGCCGCAGCAATACTGTTGATCCCTACGGGAGCAGAGGCGGTTTCCGGTCAAAAGGATCTGAGAGTTTCTGCGGAAGCTGCGTGTGTCATGGATCTGCAGTCAGGAACTGTTTTGTATGATAAAAACATGAACAAAAAAGAATACCCGGCGAGTATTACAAAAATAATGACAACGCTGGTGGCAATGGATAATTCTTCCTTGTCAGAAACTGTCAAATACGATGATCGTGCATATACGAACTGGGAAAGCCGTGCTTCTAACATAGGTATCGTCGATGGAGAAAAACTGAGCATGGAAAATAGTTTATACGCGATCATGCTTGCTTCTGCCAATGAAGTCTGCAATGGAGTTGCGATCCATGTTGCCGGAAGTATCGACAATTATGTGGCAAAGATGAACGAAAAAGCCAAAGAGCTGGGATGCAAAAATACACATTTTATGAATCCAAATGGATTGTGGAATAAAGATCATTATACTACACCGTACGATATGGCTTTGATCGGAAGAGCAGCGATGCAGAACGAAGACTTCCGGACAATTGCTTCCACCAAATATTATGATATCGGTAAATCCAATAAGAGAAAACACATTGATCCGATGGGAAATCATCATAAGATGTTAAATCCGGGAAATATGCCAAAATACGGTTACAAATACTGCATTGGCGGAAAGACCGGATATACCGATAAATGCCGTTATACGCTTGTAACATTTGCAAAAAAAGGAAATATGGAACTTGTATGTGTAGTCATGCGCGTAGATGGTTCCCCATATATGGATACAAATGCGTACACCGATACGACGAGATTGTTTAATTATTGTTTTGAAAAATACGACAAAACGATGATCCAGGATGATACATCAAACGAGATTAATAAAGAGTATTTATTTACAAACTTTAGTCCATTTTACAGTAAAGATACGAGTTCCCTGCATATCGATGAAAATGCCGGCGTCATACTGCCAAAAGGAGTAACGCTCGATCAGACAGAGAAAAAAGTGAACTACCTGGACAAACCGCAGAACCAAAACGGAAAAAATGTGATCGGCCGAATTTCTTATACATATAATGGCGAAGATGTTGGGGGCGCAGACATTTATTATGATGAAACCGATGCTTCGACATTAAAAGACAGCATTAATATGAACGAGTGGTTTCAAGAGGCTGTAGAGACAGCAAAGAAAGAGCCGTTTCCGGTGAAAAAAGTAATGCTGATCGTCATATTGGTGATCTGTGTCGTCGGTGTCAGCATTGTATGCGTGATCCGTATCCGGAGTTATCAGCAGAAAACAGAATACCGCAGAAGATATCAGAGAACAAGAAAACAAATGCGGAAAAGAGACCGCGATTTTTATACAAAAAGATAAGTTATCCACAAAAATGTGGATAACTTATGGATAACTTGGCGTTTTTGGTGGATAAATGTAGAATTTACTGTTTATTCTTAATGTTATCCACATCTCGTTTCAAGCGTTCTACTTCTTCTGATGCTTTGTTGATACGCTCAATTTCCTCCAAAAAAGCATCGGAAGTGTCATTTTTATGTGCTTCATAATATTTTTTACCAATCTCGATGTAGCAGCGGTCAATGGTTCTCTCGTGATTACGGATCTGGCTGTTCAGAGAAGATACTTCAGAAATTTCTTTTGCTTTGTCCGTAATTTCGTCAGCTGTGTTATTTATTACATCGGATAGTTTGTCAAAAAAACCTGCCATGATAATCTATTCTCCTTTCTTCTTGCAGAATATTTACAATGTTTACTAATATTTTAACCCTTTTTTTTGGCATGTCAAGGAAAAATTTTCTTGCAACTTCTCCACAAATATTATATACTAAAAACAGAGACCATACGACTGGCGGAAAAGTAGGAATACCTACGGGGAGTATGGTAAATGCAGCCGACCGCCTGGGCAGACCGTAAGGGTACCCCAGGCGGTCTTTTCATTATAATAAAAAAGGAGAGAATACAATGCAGATGTTATCGTTGGAAAAAGAATTGAAAGAAAATGCGTATCCGGGAAGAGGAATCGTGATCGGAAAATCCCCAAATGGAAAGTATGCCGTGACGGCATATTTTATCATGGGAAGAAGTGAAAACAGCCGGAACCGCGTGTTTGTAGAGGATGGAGCCGGAATCCGCACACAGGCATTTGATCCATCGAAACTGAGTGATCCGAGTCTGATCATCTACGCACCTGTCCGTGTGCTTGGCAACAAAACGATCGTGACAAACGGAGATCAGACCGATACGATCTATGAAATGATGGACAAACAGCAGACATTTGAGCAGGCGCTTCGCACAAGAGAGTTTGAGCCGGACGGACCAAATTATACGCCTAGAATTTCCGGTATTATGCATGTGGAAAATGGCGAATACAACTATGCAATGTCCATTTTGAAGAGCAGCAACGGAAATCCGGACGCCTGCAACCGATACACATTTGCCTATTCCAATCCGGTCAATGGAGAAGGCCATTTTATCCATACATATATGTGCGACGGTAATCCATTGCCAAGTTTTGAGGGGGAACCAAAATTGGTGGAAATGTCAGATGATATGCAAAAATTTACCAATATGCTTTGGGAGAGTCTGAACGAAGACAATAAAGTATCTCTCTTTGTAAGATACATTGACATCGTGACCGGAGAGGTAAAATCTACAATCGTAAACAAAAACAAATAATCAGGAAATGGGGGACAACGTATGAACAAAATTAAACGGCTTTTGAGTGTATTTTTAACGCTTGCGTTGATCATCACATGCTTTCCAAACGAAAATGTCTTTGCCGAGACAGAAGGAACGGAAAGTGACATTACAAAAAATCTTCCGATTGATCGAAGTTACAAAATATCATCGGAAGAAGGACTAAAATCTACCAATGTATTATTAGACACTTATCCAAGATATGGGCATGGTACTTATTCTTATCTGGAAGAAACAGAAGAAGGTTTCCGTCGTATCGAGGCACAGGATGGAAATGTTTATATCCAGATATATAGTGCGGATTATAAGCTGCTTTCTACCAAAACGATCAAGTATGCATTGCCAAAATTTGGTGGATATTTTAAAGGTAAAGATGCGCGCTATATCGTTTATGGAAAGAATAATCATGAATCGGATAGTACAGCGGAAGTTGTCCGGGTTGTCAAATACGATGATGACTGGAATGAACTTGGACAGTGCAGTATAATAAGTAAAAATGTATATGAGCCTTTTGCAGCCGGTAATGTGAGTATGACGGAAAATGAGGGAATCCTTTATATCCATACGTCAAGACTGCTTTACTGGGATACGGTAAAAGATAAGGTAGAGATTCACCATCAGGCAAATCTTACCTATGCGGTGGACGAAGACAGTATGGAATGTGTCATGAATGAAGCTGATGGCGACTGGGTTTCCCATTCGTTTGCCCAGTATGTTATTACCGATGGAGATTCCGTATACCGATTAGACCTTGGAGATGCTTATCCTCGTGCGATTAATCTCGTAAAAACGGTTGCTTACCGTCAGCCGGAGGATGCAACGGCATGGTTTGCGACTACAACGAGATATTTACTGTTACAAATTATAGGAGGCTTAGGTGACAATTATACCGGTGTATCAATGGGAGGTTTTGAACTTATGGGAGATACGCTCATCACTGCCGGTTCTTCTATCGTTCAGGATTCATCTGTGACAAAAGCACCGAATGAGGATACATACAGAAACATCTTTGTGCTTACCATGAATAAGGACTGTAATTCGGGAGCTAGTTTTAAGTGGATCACCGATTATGATCAAGAGGATGGAATTCGCATTTTAAATCCACAGTTAATAAAGGCAAAAGATGGATGTTATATATTTTGGGAAGAATATTACGCAGAACGAGACAGAAACTTCTGGGTGACAAGAGTTGCCAAACTCAAGGAGGATGGAAGTCTCGATGGTAAAATTCACAAGATTCATGCCAGATTGTCAAACTGCCGGCCAATTGTGACGTCGGATAATCATTTTATCTGGTATTCAACCATGGATTCAACGCCGATATTTTACTCTCTGGATATGAACAGACTGGATGATTATGATTTCAACGGACGTATATTTGCAGACCAGTTGGAAATAAAACTTTCACAGTATACGTATACAGCAATCAATGATTCATCAAGAATGCATTCCTATAAGCCGGATGTGACGGTGTATTATCAGGGAAAAGAGCTGGTAAATGGACAGGATTACACATTTGCCTATAAAGATAATTACACGCAGGGAACTGCTTATGTGGAAGTGACGGGCAAAGATTTCTTTGTAGGAACACAGGAAGTTTCGTTTGAAATTCTGCCGGCAGAAGAAGATCCGCCGTATCAGGAGCCGTCCTGGACAAGTAAGCCGGGAACAACCAGCAAACCGGGTGCAACGATTCGGCCGACGGCAACCAAAAAACCAACGGCAACCGGTAAGCCAACTACAACAATCCGGCCAACGGTGACGCGCAAGCCGACGGCAACCAGAAAACCAACGACAATCAATACAAGCAGCAATACCAATACCGGTAATAACAGCAGCAGTATAACTTCCGCCGCACCTCAAAAGGTAAAGGGCGTAAGAGTTTCCAATTTAAAAGGAAAAAAAGCTGTAGTATCCTGGTACAAACAGGAAGAAATGTCCGGTTATCAGATACAGTATGCGCTTAATAAGAAGTTTACCAAAGGCAAAAAGAAGCTGTCAGCATCCCGGTCTACGGCTTTCCGGATAATAACCAAGCTGAAGAAAAAGACGTATTATTTCCGTGTGAGGACTTATAAATATTCCGGCGGCACCAGGATTTATGGAGCATGGAGTAAAAAGGTAAAGATCAAAATAAGAAAATAAACTAAAAAATAAAATAAATAGCAAAGAAAGGACGTAACCGATGAAAGAATTAGAATTAAAGTATGGCTGTAACCCAAATCAGAAACCATCACGCATTTACATGGAGAATGGCGAACTGCCGATCAAAGTATTAAATGGAAAACCGGGATATATCAACTTCCTGGATGCATTCAACGGCTGGCAGTTAGTAAAAGAGCTGAAGCAGGCAACCGGTCTTCCGGCCGCAACCTCTTTCAAGCATGTATCACCTGCCGGTGCTGCTGTTGGTCTTCCTCTGGATGATACTCTGGCAAAGATTTACTGGGTAGACGATCTCGGAGAATTATCACCGCTTGCCTGTGCATATGCACGTGCCAGAGGTGCAGACCGTA
>DJNB01000087.1 GCA_002435545.1 Lachnoclostridium sp. UBA6475 | reverse complement strand
CTTGATAATAGAGAGAAGCTCTTCCTCGGTTGTCTCCTCCGGAAGTTCAAACGCACGTGACTCGATGCCGATATACGCACATGCCTTCTTCTTATTCCCAACATATACGGAGGATGCCGGATCGTTTCCGACCTGAATGACTGCCAGACAGATGTTCTTGTCCTGTGCCTTCAGCGCGGAAACCTTTTCTTTTAACTCATCCTTGATCTGCTGGGAGATTTCTTTTCCGTTAATCAATTTTGCCATTGTTCTATCCTTCTTTCTTTACAACATTGTACACGATTCCATATGCCATGTACCATGCATCTGAATTCATAAATATACGATGTATTGAAACTAAGTAGTTCTAGATGCTCCAATATACATACCAAACTCATACGCAACCGCCACCAATTCGCCATCCATGGCTCAGTGGTGGCTTGTTTGAACTTCCTGTTCAAACATTGCTGTACACAGATGGAGCATCAAGAACTTCTAAGTTTCAAACATATGTATATTTAGAATTCAGATGCATGGTACATATACATATAGAATCGTATACAAATTGGTACTTCTTAGAATAAACCGTGTGTTACACCTTCATCATCCACGAAGATACGCTCTGCAGCGGGAACCTTAGGAAGTCCCGGCATCGTCATGATTGCACCTGTGATTGCTACAACAAATCCGGCTCCGGCACTTACATATACCTCACGGATGTTGACTGTAAAACCGGTCGGTCTGCCAAGCTTCTTCGCATCGTCAGACAAGGAATACTGGTTCTTTGCCATGCAGACCGGCATGTTTGCAAATCCCATCTCTTCAATCTTTGCAATTGCACGATCTGCTTCTGCAGAATAGGTTACGCCATCTGCACCGTAAATCTTCTTCGCGATTGTCTCGATCTTCTCCTTGATTGACAGGCTGTCTTCGTATAATACCTTGAAGTGGCTTTCCTTTGTCTCAAGTGTGTTGAGCACTGCATTTGCAAGCTCAATGCCGCCTTCGCCGCCTTTTTCCCATACTTGTGACAGCGCAAATTCGCAGCCTCTCTCTTCGCAGAATTGTTTTACAAAATTCAATTCGGCTTCGGTATCGGTTACAAACCGGTTCAATGTCACAACACAAGGCACACCGTATTTGGAAACATTTTCAATGTGCTTTTCAAGATTCACAATCCCTTTTTTCAAAGCCTCTAAGTTTTCTGCACCAAGATCTTCTTTCTTTACGCCGCCGTTGTATTTGAGGGCACGTACGGTAGCGACAAGAACTACGGCATCCGGTTTCAAATCTGCCATACGGCATTTGATATCAAAGAATTTCTCTGCTCCGAGATCTGCTCCAAATCCGGCTTCTGTGATTGTGTAATCGGCTAATTTAAGGGCTGTCTTCGTTGCTCTTACGCTGTTACAGCCATGCGCGATATTGGCAAACGGACCGCCGTGTACGAGTGCCGGTGTGTGCTCCAGTGTCTGAATCAGGTTTGGCTTCAACGCTTCTTTTAACAGAGCAGCCATTGCTCCAACTGCGTTAATCTCTTTCGCGGTTACCGGTTCCCCATCATAATTATAGGCAACAATAATACGTCCAAGACGTTCTTTCAGATCTTTCATATTGTCAGCCAGACAAAGAATTGCCATAATCTCGGAAGCTACCGTGATGATAAAATGATCTTCACGGGTTACTCCATCGACTTTTCGTCCCAAGCCAACAGTAATGTTACGAAGAACACGGTCATTCATATCGACGCAGCGTTTCCACACGATCTGCTTTGGATCAATGCGAAGGGCATTTCCCTGCTGGATATGATTGTCAAGCATCGCTGCCAGAAGGTTGTTGGCAGACGTAATGGCATGAAAATCTCCGGTAAAATGAAGATTCAGTTCATCCATCGGTACAACCTGCGCATAACCGCCGCCTGCGGCACCGCCTTTTAATCCAAAACATGGTCCAAGAGATGGTTCACGAAGGGCAATAATGGCTTTTTTCCCAATTTTATCCATTGCCTGACCGAGACCTACGGTCGTTGTTGTCTTTCCCTCTCCTGCCGGTGTCGGATTGATCGCTGTTACGAGGATCAATTTTCCATTCGCGCGGTCTTTGATCTGATCCCAGAGATCATCGGTAATCTTTGCTTTATATTTGCCATAAAGCTCCAGATCATCCAGAGTAATATCTAATTTTTCAGCTACTTGTTGAATCGGAAGCAGGTCTGCCTCCATAGCGATTTCAATATCTGATTTCATTTCAACTTCCTCCTAAAAGAATCGTGTATTTAATAAGTATAACATAATATTTATTTATCGGAAAGCATTTTCTGTATTTCTTTCATATAATCTGCCACAATATCCAGTTCTGGGCAGCACCGGAAAAGCATCCGTGTACCAGCGACATCTTCAATCTCGCTGAGAACAGGAGTTCCATCTTCCTCTAGAATAAAGTCGATTCCAGCCATGCCAAAAGTAAATTTTTTCAGAATGGCTTCGACCTCTTTTTGCGGGATCTTATCTTGGGAAACCGCTTCTACTTCGCCGCCGCGTGAAAAATTGGCACGAAAATCTTCGTCGGAATGCCGCAGTATGGCAGCATAAATGTGATTTTTTAATACATAGACCCGCATATCCCGGCTTTCGTTTCCGACAGGAAGCATGGGCTGTATGATGTAATCCGTCTCTCTGAGCGCATTTTTCAGTTTATCCGCTTCGTTTTGAAAGGAATAGACTTCACTTCCACCATGTCCATCTGCGGTCTTAATAACAAAATCTTCTGCGGTACAGATTCTTGCTTTTTCCTGCTCGCAGAAATTGGAAGAAAATTCCAATTTCTCCAATATGTACTCACGCACTTCTTCCACCGAACCGTCTAGTATTTCTTTTATCTTATCACTATTGCAGGTGACCGCAGGAGAACAGAAAACCGTATCTTTCAGATACTCTCTGGTCTTTCCCTTGTGATTGCAGATCCGGCTGACAAAGGAGGAATTCCACACAGGGATCTGACGCTTTTCTAATTCCGCATTGATCGATGGACAGATTGTCCGGACAAGAACAGCCTGTGGCCGGCGGCCTTTTTCCAATAAAGAAAGATACTCGGTATCAAGAACCGATTTTACCGCAATATCATAAGGTCTTCCCCGTTCGGCAAATAGTTCTACAAAAGTAGAATTGCGGGCAAGCCCTGCTTTATCATAGATCATCCATAGTTCCTTTCCCATGCCGGTTCTCCCCTTGTTCTTTTATGTATTG
>DJNB01000004.1:2544-2759 GCA_002435545.1 Lachnoclostridium sp. UBA6475 | reverse complement strand
GGGGTCTGATACACCGCAACGTGAACCAGTTCTCCCGGCCCTTTCATCGCAAGCAGTTTTTTGTCATACCGCTTTTTATTGTGCCCGATCAGCGCCGTCGCCGCCCGCAGGATCTGGCTTGTACACCGGTAATTTCCACCGATGGTAACCCGTTCAAGGGATTTATACTGTTTCGGAAAAGACAGCATGATATCCGGTCTTGCCCCGCGGAATCC
>DJNB01000004.1:0-2410 GCA_002435545.1 Lachnoclostridium sp. UBA6475 | reverse complement strand
ACCGGAACCGTTTCTGCCAGCCTGCCAGTATATCCGGTCTTGCCCGAAACAATTCATAGGTATAACAGACCATGTCATCAAAATCCAGATAATGGTTTTTCTGCACCCGGCTCTGATACCCTTCGTAAATCTGCCGGAATACCGCCTCCGGGCAGCTCGCCGAATAGTAATTTTCGACTTCAATGCCTTCGCCTTTGATCCGGCTGATCTCTTTTTCAATCTCTTCCAGAAACTCGGAACGATCCTCGATATCATCGTATTCCGTCTCCATCAGGGCTTCTTCCAAAAACCGGTATTTCAGCCGCTGTGAAAGTATGTCTTTTGCCTCATAATGATAGGCATTCCGCAGTACCTGAAAAAACAGCGAGTGAAATGTCCCAAATCGAACCGGAAGTCTCCTGCCGCCCGTGATCTTCTCAAACCTCTCCCGCATCTCGACAGCAGCGGCTTTTGAAAATGTCACGACTAAGATCTGTGCAGGATTTACTCCCTCTTTTTCAATCAGTTTCTTTACCCGGTGCGTAATAACCGTCGTTTTTCCGGCTCCCGGACCGGCAAGCACCATCATCGGCCCATCGACATGATCGATCGCAGTCTGCTGTTCCTTACTGTGCTTCATCAAGCAGTTCAATTCCCTTTCTAATACGCGCAAGCGATTCTTCTTTTCCAATTATTTCCATGATCTCGTAAGCACCGCCCGGTGTCATCTGTTTTCCGGACACCGCTGTACGGAGCGGCCAGAGTGCCTGACCGTTTTTGCAGCCTTTTTCTGCCACATAATCCATCGCTACTTTTTCGATCGCCGGAATCGAATAGTCCTCCAGCGCCTCGTAAAGCGGAAGCATTTCTTGCAAAACTTCCAGCGAATTTTCGGAATTTGTCTTCATTTTCTTATGCGTATACATCGCAATATCGTACTCCGGCAATTCCTCAAAGAAGTCGATCTTCTCTGTAATATCCGGGAATACCTCGATTCTTGTCTTTACAAGATCCGCAATTTTCTTCAGATCCAGATCTTTTTTGATCGTCTTTTTGATAACCGGCAGCGCGTACTCATAATACTTGTCATTGTCCATCGCTTTGATGTACTCGCCGTTCATCCAGCTCAGTTTCTTCATATCAAATACCGCCGGCGACTTATTGATACGGTGGTAGTCAAATGCTTTTACAAGTTCTTCCAGACTAAAGATCTCACGATCCTCTGCCGGACTCCATCCAAGCAGTGCCACATAGTTCACAACCGCCTCCGGCACATAGCCGAGTTCCATCAGATCCTCGAAAGAAGATGCTCCGTGACGCTTGGACAATTTTTTATGATTTTCGTCTGTGATCGTAGGACAATGCACATAAACCGGGATATCCCAGCCAAATGCCTGATATAAACGATTATACTTCGGCGCACTGGAAAGATACTCATTTCCGCGTACCACATGCGTAATCTCCATCAAATGGTCGTCGATTACATTGGCAAAGTTATACGTCGGATAACCATCCTGCTTAATCAAAACCATATCGTCAAGTTCTTCATTTGGTGCTGTGATCGTGCCATAAATAACATCGTCAAAGGAAGTCTCGCCCTCAGTCGGGTTATTCTGGCGGATGACATAAGGCACTCCTGCTGCCAGTTTTTCCTCTACTTCTTCTTTGGAAAGATGCAGACAATGCTTGTCATACTTTGCTGCTGCCTCGCCGCGCTCCTCTGCTTCTTTATGCAGTCCTTCCAGACGCTCTTTGGTACAGAAGCAATAGTACGCTTCGCCTTTTTCCACCAGCTGTTTGGCATACTCAAGATACATTCCGGTTTTCATTCTCTCACTCTGAACATACGGACCATATCCACCATCTTTATCCGGTCCCTCATCATGCTCCAGTCCCGTTTCTTTCATGGTTTTATATATCAAATCCAAAGCCCCTTCCACGAAACGCTCCTGGTCGGTATCCTCGATACGAAGCAGGAAATCGCCGCCCTCGTGCTTTGCGATCAAATACGCATATAATGCTGTTCTCAAATTTCCAACATGCATCCGTCCGGTAGGACTTGGTGCAAATCTTGTACGAATTTTTTTCATCTCATCGAATCCTCTCTAAAACTATAACTTTATCCAGTAACTATTCAGGATGTAATATGTGGAAATCAATGGATCGTCGTGCCTGCACGTAAGAGTCTTTGATTTCCATACATCCGGATCCTAATAGGATTCCCCTCCCCACATAGGAACATTTTTCGTCTTGCAAAGACGGGAATGAACACGAAGTGTCCGAAATGCGAATATGTGGGAGGGTGCCCTGAATCGTTACTATATAATTAAGGGCAAAATGCCCTCATATACTCTATTTTTTTATTATAAATAGAAAATCTGGGTTTGTAAAGGCTTTTTTGAGGAGCTGACCATCGAAAGCGCAGCTTTCG
>DJNB01000235.1:18065-19733 GCA_002435545.1 Lachnoclostridium sp. UBA6475 | reverse complement strand
CTTGTGGTGCTGATGCTGAAAAACTATGGATACGATGTCATTGATCTTGGAAAAGACGTTGACAATCAGTATGTCATTGACACGGCAATCAAGGAAAATGCGGCGATCATCGGACTGTCCGCCCTTATGACGACGACAATGACCGAGATGAAGGAAGTGGTCGATCTGGCAAAAGCCCGGGGAGTTAAGGCGAAGATCATTATCGGGGGAGCCGTCGTGACCGAGAGTTATGCCGAGGAGATCGGCGCGGACGGATATTCGAAAGATGCCAGAGAGGCTGTTAAACTTGTCAACAAACTGCTTGGAAGATAGAAAAGGGAGAGAAAAAACGTGGTTGATGTTATCATTCCGGTGTACCGGCCAGATGAAAAACTGGAAAAATTGATTGAAAAACTGAATCAGCAGACGATAAAACCTGCCCATATCTTTTTTATGCAGACGATAACAGAAGATGAGGCGGAGGATGCAAGAGTCAGAAATATTTTGGAAAAATCAGAAAACGGGAAGATTGTTCCTGTCAATAAACTTGCATTCGATCATGGTGGTACGCGAAATCAAGGGGCACAGATGAGTGAAGCGGAATTTATGCTTTTTATGACACAGGACGCCGTGCCGGAAGATGAGTTTTTGATCGAGACGCTGCTGCAGGCAGTACAGCAGAAAGATACGATTGCTGCGGCATATGGAAGACAGCTGCCGGATGACAAAGTAGGCGTGATCGAGACGTATACGAGACAGTTTAATTATCCGGAGGAACCGCTGATAAAAGGAAAAGCAGACCTTCCGAGACTGGGCATCAAAACGTATTTCTGCTCCAATGTATGTGCGGTGTATCGGCGTGACATTTACCAAAAAATGGGAGGCTTTGTCACAAAGACCATTTTTAATGAAGATATGATCATGGCTGCGAATATGGTGCGGGCGGGATATGAGATCGCTTATGCGGCAGCAGCAAAGGTTGTACATGCTCATAAATATACGTATTGGCAGCAGCTGACAAGAAATTTTGACATGGCAGTTTCGCAGAGACAGTACCGAGAGATCTTTGAAAGTGTCAAATCCGAATCCGAGGGGATCCGGCTTGTCAAGCAGACGGCAGCGTATCTGCTTCATCATGGAAAATGGTATCTGATCCCGGATCTGGTAATGCAGAGCGGATTCAAATTTATCGGTTACAAACTGGGACTCCGGTATGAGAAACTGCCGATGTGGTTTATCCGGAAAGTGACGATGAATCCTAGATTTTGGAAAGAGCAAGAAGGCGGCAGAGGAGAATAAAAATGGCAGAAATTGGAATTATTCTGGCTACGTATAATGGTGAAAAGTATTTGCGTGAACAGCTGGATTCCATCCTTTCAAATACATTTAAAGATTATGAGATCCATATCTGCGATGATGGTTCTACCGATGGTACGATCGCGATCGCCAGGGAGTATGCAGAGAAATATCCGCAGATTACAGTATGGCAGAATGAAAAAAATCAGGGATATACCGGAAATTTTCTGAAGGCAGTACAGCGGGAGACTGCTCCGTACTTTATGTTCTGCGACCAGGACGATATCTGGAAACCGGATAAGATCGAGGTGACGTATCGTGCCATGAAAGAGGCAGAAGGTACGGAAAATCAGCCGGTTTTGGTGTTTACGGATGCGGAGAGTTATGACGATG
>DJNB01000235.1:13059-18033 GCA_002435545.1 Lachnoclostridium sp. UBA6475 | reverse complement strand
CACAAAAACGGATATGGGGTCGTTTCATAAAATCAGTCATTTGGATACAAAAAAGGTTGACACGGCACATCTTTTCATGGAAAATAAGTGTATCGGCTGCACGATTCTATGCAATGCCAAAGTGCGGGATTATCTGACGGAGCTGCCGGAGGAGATCCGCGTTCATGACTGGTGGCTCGCTTTGATCTGCAGTCATTTTGGAAAAATTGTGTATGTTGATAAAATGACCTTGCATTATCGGCAGCATAGTGATAATATGATTGGAACAAGCAGTTTTTTTCAGTATGTGGCAAAGCGCATCCGTCACTGGAAGGAGCAAAAAGAGGCAATTCGTGCTACTTTTGCCCAGGGAGCTGCGTTTTACCGGATGTTTGGAGAACAGATCACAGATCCGGAACGAAAAAAATGTGCTTATGAATTTGCAAAAATGTCAGAAAGTAATGCGGTAAAAAGAAGAATTCTGGCACTGCGCTATGGCTTTTTGAAAAGTGGACTGGTGCGGAATCTGGCGTTACTGTTTTTGATTTAGGAGGAACCTGGAGGAAACTATGGCAGAAAAAGTGAAAAATAAAAAGGGAAAAAAGAGAAAAGTCGGCAGAGTATTTCTGGTTATCGGTATTATTTTAAGCATGGCACTGGGAAGTATGGCTGCTGTGGCGAAGTACAAAGCAGATGGAATATTGTCTTTGGTGAACCAGGATAAGGTCAATGCGCTGAAGACCGTGGATATTTCCGAATATGATACGGTGAGTGATTCGGATGTCATCAATATTCTGCTTGTAGGTGCGGATAAAAATGCGGATGAGCAGGATGCGGATGGGGCTGCAAGGCGTTCGGACTCCATGATGATCGCCACACTGGATATGAAGCATAAGAAGTTAAAAGTAACGTCTCTTATGCGTGATATGTATGTGGATATTCCGGGATATGGAAAGAATAAATTTAACGCAGCGTATTCCTTTGGAGGGATCAAACTGCTGTATAAGACGATCGCTTCCAACTTTGGTATTAAGCTGGATGGATATGCCGAAGTAAACTTTGACGCTTTTATCGATGTCATCAATGCCGTAGGCGGTGTCGAGGCGACATTGACCGAAAGTGAAGCGACAAACCTGAATGATACAAACTATATCCGACGTAAAAAATATCGTAACGTAAAAGTCGGAACGCAGGTGCTCAATGGCTATCAGGCACTGGGTTACTGCCGTATCCGTCATGGAAAATGGAAAAACGGACATTATCCGGCAGTTCTGACTGCGTCAGGCAAAGGCGATGATTACGGAAGAACCGAGAGACAGCGTCTGGTCGTGCAGGCACTTTTAAAGAAAGTAAAATCGTTATCTGTGGATAAATGGATGGAATTGATCGACGTTATCCTGCCAAACGTAACGACAGACCTTGACAAGGATAATATTTATTCTTACGTTTTGGCGGTGGTTAAGATGGGAACGACGGATATCAAGCAGTTCCGCCTTCCGGCAGACGGTGCGTATACCAGCGAAAAGATCAATGGTGCAGATTGTCTGGTGGTAGATGTGGCAAAGAATAAAAAAGCATTGTCAGATTTTATTTATGAGAAATAAATATAGGTGTAAGAGTTGACAAGAAACGATAGAATTGGTAAAATTAATGTTTGATAAGTACGATGAGGAGGTTTCATTATGCAAAAGATGGTATTATCCATTTTGATCGATAATACACCGGGCGCATTGTCCCGTGTAGTAGGGCTTTTCAGCCGGAGAGGATACAACATTGACAGCCTTACGGTCGGAGAGACAGAAAATACAGAAGTATCCCGTATGACAGTTGCTGTGACGGGAGATGGAATCGTATTGGAGCAGATCGAAAAGCAGATACATAAATTGGAAAATGTAATTGATGTGGAAAAACTCACGAGTGAGGCTTCTGTCTGCAGAGAATTGATATTGGTAAAGGTGGCAGCCGCGAGAGAAGAGAGACCTTCCATCAACGCGATCGTAGAGATCTTCCGTGCGAAGATCGTAGACGTTGCGGCAGATTCGATGATGATCGAACTTACCGGAAATCAGGCAAAGTTGAATGCATTTACCAAGCTGCTTGACGGCTATGAGATCAAAGAATTGGTTCGTACCGGAATTACCGGACTGACGAGAGGATGCCTGACCGAAGAGTAAGGCATAGAACACTGGCGATGGTGTAAAACATCTGCCGGAATGATCCGGCAGAGCTTTATATAATAATTTATTATTTTTAGGAGGATGAAAACAATGGCAGACGCAAAGATTTTCTATGAAAGTGACTGTAACCTTGGACTTTTGGATGGTAAGACAATTGCTATTATCGGATATGGCAGCCAGGGACATGCACATGCATTGAATGCAAAAGAAAGTGGATGTAACGTAATTATCGGTTTGTATGAGGGCTCTAAATCCTGGGCAAAAGCAGAAGCACAGGGATTTAAAGTATATACAGCAGCAGAGGCTGCAAAACAGGCAGATATTATCATGATCCTGATCAATGATGAACTGCAGGCGAAATTGTACAAAGAGTCTATCGAGCCCAACCTGGAAGCTGGCAACATGTTGATGTTCGCTCATGGTTTCAACATTCATTTTGGACAGATCGTACCACCAAAAGATGTAGATGTTACGATGGTAGCTCCAAAGGGACCGGGACATACTGTACGCAGCGAGTATCAGGCAGGAAAAGGTGTTCCTTGTCTTGTAGCTGTTGAGCAGGATGCTACAGGAAAAGCTCAGGATATCGCATTGGCATACTCACTGGCAATCGGTGGAGCAAGAGCGGGTGTTCTTGAGACAACATTCCGTACAGAGACAGAGACAGACTTGTTCGGTGAGCAGGCAGTTCTTTGCGGTGGTGTTTGTGCATTGATGCAGGCTGGTTTCGAAACCCTTTGCGAAGCTGGTTATGATGAAAGAAATGCATACTTCGAATGTATCCATGAGATGAAACTGATCGTAGACCTGATCTATCAGAGTGGTTTCGCAGGAATGCGTTACTCAATCTCCAATACAGCAGAGTATGGTGATTATGTAACCGGACCAAAGATCATCACAGAGGATACAAAGAAGGCAATGAAAAAAGTATTGAAAGACATCCAGGATGGTTCTTTCGCAAAAGAATTCCTTCTTGATATGTCTGAGGCTGGTGGACAGGCTCACTTCCGTGCCATGAGAAAACTTGCTGCTGAGCATCGTTCTGAAGTTGTCGGTGAAGAGATCCGTAAATTGTACAGCTGGAATGGCGAAGATAAGTTGATCAACAACTAATTTTTGTTAGTCAGATGAAACAAAAATAAATAGAAAGGCCCGGTTGGTGATGGATAGTTACATAAACCGGGCTTTTTTTAGACAGAAGGACAAAGGTAAAGATGATTCGATTGGTTGTAAGTGATGTGGATGGGACACTGGTAAAAGACGGCGGTTCTGCTTCGGCATTGAATCCGCAGTATTATGACATGGTAAAGGCATTGATCCAAAAGGGCATTTATGTGGTGATCTGCAGTGGACGGCAGAAAGCCAGCATTGAAAAATTGTTTGAGCCGGTAAAGGATCTTTTGTATATCGTTTCGGAAGGGGGAAGCCTTGCGTTTCAAAACGGCAGATGTATTTATTCCCAGATTCTGGAAAAAGAAATCTGCCGGCAGATCATTGATGACGCAAGAACGATTGAACCCTGTGATATTTTAGTTTGTGGGAAAAAACATGCGTATGCGACAAGTGCAGATTCCGAGATGTACCGCTGGATTTCTGATTCTTATGGATTTGATATCCGGGCAGTGGGCGACCTTCAAAAAAATATATCGGATGATATCGTAAAAATATCGCTCTATCATCATAATATGGTGGAGCAGCTGACAAAAGACTGGTTTCGTCCAAAGTGGGAAGAAAAAGTGAGACTCAATCTTGCCGGGATCCAGTGGCTTGATTGTGTACCGAAAGAGGCAGGAAAAGGTACGGCAATTGCATTTTTGCAGAAATATTTAAAAATACCGCCGGAAGAGACGTGCGTGTTTGGAGACAATGAGAATGACATTGCGATGATGAAACAGGCGAAATACAGTTATGCCGTTGCCAATGCGAGAGAAGAAGTAAAGCGTGCCGCAGCTTATGAATGTGCCCCGTATTGGGAAGATGGTGTGCTGGCACAGTGGAAAAAAATATTGAAAGAACAGGAAAAGTAGGAAGGAAAAGGGAAAATGACAGGAATGTGGATCATTGTAGGTGCGTTGCTTGTTATCGTGGCAGGTCTTTTGGTTACGCTCCGGAAAAATAAGCAAAAAGTAAATCTGCTGCAGAGAAAACAAAAACAGTATCATGACATTGTAAATCAATCGCTGGAGACGTTTGCCCATGCGATTGATGCAAAAGATCAAAATACCAATGGACATTCAGAGCGCGTGGCGATTTATTCGGCGGAGATTGCCAGACGCATGGGAATGTCGGACGAGGAGCAGGAACAGATCTATTATATGGGAATGCTTCACGATATCGGGAAAATCGGAATCCCGGATGCCATTTTAAAAAAACCGGGAAAACTAACAGAAGAAGAAATGCAGATCATCCGAAGCCATCCTACAATCGGAGGAGAAATTTTACAGGATTTTACAGCAATTCAGGGAATCAGCGATGGCGCGAGATATCACCATGAGAGATATGACGGAAACGGATACAACGAGGGATTAAAAGGAGAAGAAATTCCGCTGGCGGCGCGCATTATCTGCGTGGCAGACAGTTACGATACAATGTCAAGCAAGCGTGTTTACAAGGAACTGCATGAAGAAGATTATATTTTGTCAGAACTCGATGAGTGCAGTGGAAAACAGTTTGATCCGGCAATTGTGCCATTTATGATCGACATGATAAAAGACGGAACAGCACCGCTGCCCCGTCCGGATTACAAAAACCGATAAATGATAGCGGCAATGATAATGCCGATAATGCTTGCAATCGTAAATTTGATGGTAAGTCCAAA
>DJNB01000235.1:6202-12957 GCA_002435545.1 Lachnoclostridium sp. UBA6475 | reverse complement strand
GTCAGATGGGCGATAAAACTTCCCAGAACAATGCCTGCCAGCAAAAGCAAAAAAAGTGACCATGTATTTTTTCCAGTACGAGCCATCGGTAAAATTCCTCCAATCATAAATATATTTACTTTTTCTATCTTACAATATTTTGAAAAAATAATCAATGAAAAAAAGGAAAATCCTTTTTCACGTTGAAATATGTAAATGTAGGCAGTTTTTGTTACCCGGAAGGGAGACGAGTTATGACATTACGAGAAGAATTTGAAAAAAGAGAACATGCCATACTGAGTCCGTACGCGGCATTCAGCGATGAGTCGCAGGGACGGGAGCATTATGAAGAACCATGTGATCTGCGTCCGGTCTATCAGAGGGATCGTGACCGAATCTTACATTGCAAGTCGTTTCGACGCCTGAAAGGGAAAACCCAGGTGTTTTTATCTCCGGAGGGAGATCATTACCGCACCCGGCTGACACATACGCTGGAAGTGTCGCAAAATGCCCGTACGGTGGCAAAAGCACTCCGGTTAAACGAAGATCTGACCGAGGCCATTGCGCTGGGGCATGACTTGGGGCATACTCCGTTTGGACACGCCGGAGAGCGCGTGCTTAACCGAATCTGCCCGGATGGATTTATGCATCAGCTCCAGAGTATACGTGTTGTGAAGAAACTGGAAAAAAATGGAAAAGGTTTAAACCTTACCAAAGAAGTGCGGGATGGAATATTGAACCATTCTACTTCCGGACACCCTTCTACTTTAGAAGGAAAGATTGTGCGTCTTTGTGATAAGATCGCTTATGTAAATTCAGATATTGATGATGCCATTCGGGGAAAGATCATATGCGAAGAAGATCTTCCGGAGGCGTGTGTCCGGGTTCTTGGAAGAAATCTGAGGGAGCGGTTGAATACACTGATTCATGATATTGTGATACATAGTATGGAAAAGGACGATATTATGATGTCGGATGAAACCTATGAGGCACTGCAGGAACTACGAAAATTTATGTTTGCCAATGTTTATGTCAATTCCGATGCCAAGCGTGAGGAAGGAAAAGCCGAGCGGATGCTCAGCCAGTTATTTTCCTATTATTCCAATCACATTGAAGAGATGCCGGAAGAATACACCCGGATGATCTGGGAAAAGGGAGAGAGCATATCGACCGTGGTATGTGATTATATCGCAGGAATGACAGACCGGTTTGCCGTATCGACGTATCAGACGTTGATGATCCCAAGCACATGGCAGATTTACTGATTTGCTGGTACTTTAGAGTGTGCCGGACCGTGTTGATTCGGAATCATTACCGGAAAAGAATAAAAAAAAGGGAAGATGGGAATGTATTACAGTGAAGACTTTGTTGAGGAAGTGAGACGGCGCAATGATATTGTGGATATCATCTCCTCGTATGTAAATTTAAAACGTTCGGGAAGCAACTATGTTGGTCTTTGTCCATTTCACAACGAAAAGACAGCATCTTTCTCAGTAAGTGGCAACAAACAGATGTATTACTGCTTTGGCTGCGGAGCCGGGGGCAACGTATTTACCTTTTTGATGGAATACGAAAATCTTACTTTTCCGGAGGCACTTGCCCAGCTGGCAGAACGAGCCGGAATGGAACTGCCCGAACAGTCGGAGACAACCGAAGAAAAACGACGAAGAAATGTCAGAGAACAGATTTTAGAGATATACAAGATCGCGGCAAATTATTATTATGCCAAACTAAACTCGGAACGGGGCAGAGAAGCCAAACAGTATCTGCTCGGAAGAGAATTGTCCGAAGAGACGATCCGCCATTTTGGGCTGGGGTACTCGGACAAGTACAGCAACGATCTGTATCAATATATGAAAGCAAAAGGATATGAAGATTCGCTTCTGAATCAGACGGGATTGTTTCAATTCCAGGAGGCAAAGGGCGTGTATGACAAATTTTGGAACCGCGTCATGTTTCCGATCATGGACCGCCGCAATAAGGTAATTGCTTTTGGCGGACGTGTGATGGGAGATGGCAAGCCAAAATATCTGAATTCCCCGGAGACGATGATATTTGATAAGAGCCGCAATCTGTTTGGACTTAATTTTGTCCACGGAAAGCAGGATCGCGGAATGATCGTATGCGAGGGATATATGGATGTGATCGCCCTGCACCAGGCAGGATTTACCAATGCCGTAGCTTCGCTGGGAACGGCGTTTACGAGCCAGCAGAGCAGCTTGTTAAAACGGTATACCGATACGGTGTATCTGTGTTATGACAGTGATGGAGCGGGTGTAAAAGCGGCGCTGCGTGCGATCCCGATGCTGAAAGAAGCCGGAATCACCGTAAAAGTCATCAATATGCGGCCATATAAAGATCCGGATGAATTTATCAAGGCATTGTCAAAAGAGGAGTTTCAAAAACGGATCGATCAGGCACAAAACAGTTTCTTTTATGAAATCGACCGCCTGCAGACGGCTTATAATATGGATGATCCGGAAGAAAAGACACGCTTTATGAACGAAGCGGCAAAAAAATGTCTTACGTTTGATAATGAGATAGAGAGAAACAATTACATCGAAGCGTTTGCGAGACAATATGCGATACGCGCGGAGGATTTCCGCAGTCTCGTCAGCCATCAGGCGGCGGCGCGGGTTGGTATTGACTACGAAAAGATCCGGCAGGAACGCAGACAGAAGTCAAAGACGCAGAAAGAAGATGGAATTTTAAAGATACAGGGCGTGCTTTTGACGTGGATTGCGGAAGATGTTACGTTGTTTCCAAAAATTTCCAGATGGTTACAGCCGGACGACTTTTTTGAGGAGCCGTACCATACGATTGCCGGTATGCTGTATGAGCAGGCACGGAGCGGAGAGATCTCGCCGGCGCAGATCATCAGTTATTTTGAAAGCAAGGAAGAACAATCGCTGGCAGCCGGTATTTTTAATAAACAGGTACAACAGGTCAACGAGGAGCCGGAGCGTGAAAAGGCACTTAATGAGATGGTGAAAGCGCTCAAAAAAGCAAGCCTGGATAAGAAAAGCAGGGAGATTACGGATCTGTCCCAGCTTCAAAAGATCATTATGGAAAAAAAGCAATTAGAGACATTACACATTACATTAACATAAATGGCAAGAAACTTGTAAATTTGCAAGAATGGAGGAAAATATGAAGGAAGAAAAGAATACAATGGATGATCGGGGACTTTTTCTGGAGTCATTGAACAAATTGGTGGAATTATCCAAGAAAAAGGATGGAAAGCTGGATTTCAGTGACATCAATGAGCAGTTCAAAGACATTGATCTGGATGGAGATAAGACAGAGAAGATTTTGGATTATCTCGAACAGAATGGTATTATTGTTATTTTGCCGGATGCAGATACGGACGATGATATTATTCTTGATGTGGATGACGAGCCAACAGAAGAAGAACTTGAAAATATTGAGTTTTCTGTGCCGGATGGGGTCAGCATTGAAGATCCTGTACGTATGTATTTGAAAGAAATCGGTAAAGTTCCTCTGTTGTCAGCAGATGAAGAAGTGGAATTGGCAAAGAAAATGGAGACGGGGGATCTGAGTGCGAGAAAGCGTCTGGCAGAAGCAAATCTCCGACTCGTTGTCAGCATTGCCAAACGTTATGTCGGCCGTGGGATGCTCTTCCTTGATCTGATCCAGGAGGGAAATCTGGGGCTGATCAAAGCCGTTGAAAAATTCGACTACCGCAAAGGATATAAATTCAGTACGTATGCGACATGGTGGATCCGTCAGGCGATCACGAGAGCGATTGCCGATCAGGCGAGAACCATCCGTATTCCGGTGCATATGGTAGAGACGATCAATAAGTTGATCCGCGTACAGCGCCAGCTGCTTCAGGAACTCGGAAGGGAGCCATATCCGGAAGAGATCGCGAAGGAAATGAATCTTCCGGTGGATCGTGTGCGTGAGATCCAGAAAATCTCGCAGGAGCCGGTTTCTCTGGAGACGCCGATCGGTGAAGAGGAAGACAGCCACCTCGGTGACTTTATTCAGGATGACAATGTCCCTGTTCCGGCAGAGGCAGCCGCATTTACGCTGTTGAAAGAACAGCTGTCAGAGGTGCTTGGTACATTGACCGACCGGGAGCGAAAAGTATTGGAACTTCGTTTTGGACTGGATGATGGACGTGCCCGCACACTGGAAGAAGTTGGAAAAGAATTTAATGTAACCAGAGAGCGTATCCGCCAGATTGAGGCGAAGGCGCTTCGTAAACTGCGTCATCCAAGCCGCAGCAGAAAATTGAAGGACTATTTGGATTAATGAAATTATCAGAGCGTTTACAGATGAATGTATCTTTGGTTCCGGCAGGAGCCAGAGTGGCAGATATTGGATGTGATCATGGGTATGCGGCAATCTGGCTCGTCCGGAATCAGGTGGCAGAAAAAATGATCGCGATGGATATCAATGAAGGACCGATCGCGCGGGCAAAAGAGCATATCCGGCGGGAGGGTCTGGAAAACCGGATTGAGTGCCGCAGAAGCAACGGTGTGGAAAAACTGGAGCCGGGAGAAGTCGATACGCTGATGATCGCCGGCATGGGCGGTCCTTTGATGATTGACATACTGGATGCCCGCCCGGAAGTACTTGAAAAAGTACAGACACTGGTATTGCAGCCACAGTCTGAGATCGGGTCAGTACGGGAAAAATTGTCAGATTTTGGATTTGAACTCGTGCAGGAAAAGGCATGCCGTGACGAGGGAAAATTTTACTTTGCCATGCTTGCAAAACGGTCAGAAAAAGCGGGGGAACACCGCGTGTACAATGTGCCGGGAACCGGTTACAGCACGTATCTGATCGAACATCGGGATCCGGTGATGCTTGCCTTTTTATTACAGGAAAAGAAGGTTTATAATTCGATCCTGGAGCGTCTGACAGAACAGGAGACTGCCGGTGCGCGCCGCTTGGAAGTGGAGCATCTGTGTACCCTTCTGGAGGAACTGACAGGCACAATGAAATGAGCCGAAAGGAGATGGAACTCATGGAGAATATTTCTGTAAAAATAGATGGAAAAAAAGTGGTTTGTGAAAAAGGAATTACATATTTTGACCTGGCAAATCAGACCGGCCATCCGGATGCGCTTGTCGTAAAAGTGGATGGTGTGGTAAAAGAACTTGGGAAAACCGTGGAAAGCGGCAGTCATATTACGTTTTGCAGCTTTCAGGATAAAGACGGCCGCCGTGTGTATGAGCGCGGACTTACGATGGTTATGCTGAAAGCCTTTTACAAAGAGACACCGAAAGATAAATTTGAAAAGATCAGTGTCGAGTACTCCATAGATACAGGGTATTATTGTACACTGCGCGGAGTAGAGGTGACCGATGAGCTGCTCGCCCGTGTAAGTGCCCGTATGAGACGTTATATTGATGAAGATGTAGTATTTGAGAAAAAGACGATGAGTGTCTCGAAAGCCATTCGTCTGTTTGATGCGAAGAAAATGTTTGACAAGAGCCGTCTTCTGCGTTATCGTAGAAGTTCACGGGTGACGATTCATAAATTAGGAAAGGTAATGGATTATTTTTATGGTCCGATGCCTTACAGTACGGGATGTTTAAACAAATTCAAACTGCAGGCATTTGAATCCGGTTTTGTGCTGATCGTGCCAAAAGAGGACGATCCGAAGCATATTCCAAAGTTTGTGCCAAGTTACAAATTGTTCCATACCTTGGAAAAGACGGCACAGCGCGGAGTACAGCTGGAAGTGGAAAATGTCGGACAGTTAAACGATGTGATCGTAAACGGCGGAATGCGCGATCTGATGCTGGTGCAGGAGGCGCTGCACGAGAAAGAGATTGGAAATATCGCAGAACAGATCGCTTCTTCGAAGAAAGTACGTGTCGTAACGATCGCCGGGCCGTCATCTTCGGGTAAGACAACATTTTCTTACCGTTTGTCAGCACAGTTAAAGACATTTGGTCTGAAACCGCATCCGATCGGTCTGGACGACTATTTTGTCAACCGTGTCGATACACCGAAAGACAAAGACGGCAAATATAATTACGAATGCATTGAGGCCATTGACACGAAGCAGTTTAATGAGGATCTGGAAAAACTGCTGGCAGGAGAAGAAGTACA
This sequence comes from Lachnoclostridium sp. UBA6475, assembly GCA_002435545.1. Lineage (GTDB taxonomy): Bacteria > Bacillota > Clostridia > Lachnospirales > Lachnospiraceae > Eubacterium_F. The sequence goes on along the minus strand of DJNB01000235.1, from coordinate 6,888 downwards.
GCTGCCAACGTACAATTTCATCACCGGAAAACGGGAATATAACAAACCGATGCTGAAACTTGGACCGGATGAGATCCTTGTTATCGAGGGAATCCATGGCTTGAATGATAAATTGACAGAAAAGATTCCAAAGGAAAATAAGTTTAAAATATATATCAGTGCTTTGACGACATTGAATGTAGATGATCACAACCGGATTCCTACAACCGATGGAAGACTGATCCGAAGGATCGTGCGTGATGCGCGGACCAGAGGACACAGTGCACAGAAGACGATCGCCATGTGGAAATCCGTAAGAGACGGAGAAAATGCCAATATTTTCCCATTTCAGGAAAAAGCGGATGCCATGTTCAATTCGTCGCTGCTTTATGAACTGGCAGCATTGAAGACGTATGCGGAGCCGGCATTGTTCCGTGTGCCGATGGACAGTGAGGAATATGCAGAAGCACAGCGTCTGCTCAAATTTTTGGATTATTTCCTCGCCATCAATCCGGAGGAAGTTCCATTAAATTCAATCGTACGAGAATTTATCGGCGGTGGAATTTTATTGGATTAAGTTATTATCAACAATGAAATAGTATGAGCAGCACAGATGATCGCACCTGCTTACACCGAAAGGTCCCAGGTGAGGAAAGTCCGAGCTTCGCAGGGCAGGATGCCGGATAACGTCCGGTGGAGGTGACTCC
>DJNB01000235.1:0-6092 GCA_002435545.1 Lachnoclostridium sp. UBA6475 | reverse complement strand
ATGTAAACCCCATCCGAAGCAAGACCGAACAGAAAGCGATACGGCGGCCCGTCGTGCTTTCGGGTAGGTCGCTAGAGCCTGCTGGTAACAGCAGGACCAGATAGATGATCATCCAACGACAGAACTCGGCTTACCGTGCTGCTCATTTCTATCATAATATTTGACAGGGAGATATCGATGGAAGAAAGATATGAATTAGCAAGAGAGCGAATCTGCGATATCGCGGACAACAAAGAAGAATCCAAATATTGTCAAAAGATTGCCCGCTTTTTTATGCTTATTTTTGAAATTTATGAGAAGAGAAAAAGTGGAAAGACACGCTCTTACGAAGAAAAAAAGGAAGAGAATACCGCGATGTACCGCGATCTTTTCCCGGAAAATTACGATACGGATTTTACCAATCCTACGTACGCCAGAGAACAGTTTGGCGTGGCGGGGGATTCTTTATGTTATTTTGCAAGTCATTTCCGGGGAGCCATTGAGGATGTTTTTGATGACGACGAAGAGGCGCTCCTTTTGAAGATGGAACTGTTCCTGCAGGTCTATACGATTTTGACGACAGAAGAAGACCATGAACGGTGGCTCAAAGAAACGATGTATTATTATGTTCATGATTATAATGAATATTTTGAAGAGAAACGAGTGGCGGAACTGGTGGACGAATCCAGGGACCGCCTTGTGAAACTGGTGATGGAAAGTGATCTGTCGACACCGGAATATCTGTATGAATATGGTGCTTATATTACGGAAAACGAGATAAAAACTTCCAGATTTTTACAGTCACTGCCGCAGGAGACAATTGAACTGGTGGCACGTACGTATACCGAAGGCTACCGGAAAGGTTTTGAAGTGGCAGGCATTGACCTCAGTGCGAAAAAGACAGTTAATATCCGGTATCACATCGGATTTGAACGGATCATCCGTGAAGCCATCCGCCGGTTTGCTGACATGGGATTGGAGCCGGTTATATACCGGAATGGAAATACGGCAAATGTGGGGGTATCTACGACTTCGGCAAACAAACAGTATGAGTATGACCACCGTTACGATGATGCGTTATATCTGAATAACGCGATCGTCAAAGACCGGCTGGCTCATCTGGAGAAAGCATTTGAAAAATACCGCGGTCAGGCGGCCGGTTTTGCCGGGCCTGCGGTAATGGAAGTGTTTGGAGAAAAATTATTTGTGCCGCAGACCAAAAAAGAAGCACCGGCTTACAAGGAAGACCAGCAGAAGTTGTCCGTGCAGTACCGCACCGACGCGGCATTGCTCCAAAACCGTAATATCAAGCCGGATGAGCGGAGTTTTACGATCATTGCATTTCCGATCCCGGAGATCGGGCCGCAGTTTGAGACGATATTTTCCGAGACGATCCGTGTAAATACGCTGGATATGGATCAGTTCCGAAAGATCCAGCAGGCCTTGATCGATGCGCTCGATCAGGGAAAGTATGTGCATGTGACCGGCCGCGGGGATAATCATACGGACATCCGTGTCGCCCTTCACAAACTGGAAAATCTGGAAAAGGAAACCAATTTTGAAAACTGTCTCGCGGATGTAAATATTCCGGTAGGAGAAGTGTTTACTTCACCAAAACTTGCCGGAACCAATGGCGTGCTGCATGTGACAAAGGTTTACCTGAACCAGCTCCGCTATGAGAATCTGGAGATGGTATTTAAAGATGGCATGATCGATTCCTACAACTGCTCGAATTATGAGACAGAAGAGGAAAATAAAAAATATATCAAAGAAAATGTACTGTATCACCGCGAAACCCTTCCGATGGGTGAATTTGCGATCGGAACCAATACCGTGGCATACGAGATGGGACGAAAGTTTGATATTGAGGCCAAACTTCCTATCCTGATCGCGGAAAAAACAGGCCCGCATTTTGCCGTCGGTGACACCTGTTATTCGATGAGTGAAGATATTGTGCTGCATAACCCGGATGGCAAGGAAATCGTGGCAAAGGAAAATGAATGCTCGGCGCTTCGCAAGACGGATATGGTAAAAGCGTATTTTAACTGCCATACCGACATTACGATCCCTTATGATGAACTTGGGGATATCGATGTGATCCGTCCGGATGGAAGTGAGATCAAACTGATCCGCCAGGGGCAGTTTGTGTTAGAGGGAACACAGGCATTGAATGAACTATGTAAGGAATCCTGAATGCAAGATGACAAATAAAGGAGGATAAGAAAATGGTAAAAGTTGGAATTTTGATGGGAAGCGACTCAGATCTGCCGATCATGCAGAAGGCAGCGCAGATGCTTGAAAAATTCGGAATTGAATATGAGATGACGATCATCTCCGCACACAGAATGCCGGATGTGTTTGTCGATTATGCGACAAAGGCAGAAGAGCGGGGCATCGAAGTGATCATTGCCGGAGCAGGTGGAGCAGCGCATCTTCCGGGAATGTGTGCCGCCTTGTTTGATCTGCCGGTAATTGGTATTCCAATCCATACAAAATCGGTTGGCGGCGTAGACAGTTTGTACTCCATCGTACAGATGCCATCCGGAATCCCGGTTGCTACCGTGGCAATCGACGGCGCAGCCAATGCAGGTATCCTTGCTGCCAAAATTCTTTCGGTATCGGATAGGGAACTGCGTAAGAAATTGAAAGAATACAAAGTAGAAATGAAAGACGGTGTGACTGCAAAAGCCGAAAAACTAGATAAACTCGGTTATGCAGAATACATTAAACAGATGTAATATACGGCAGGACTTCTTCCCAAAAGAGGGAGTCCTGTTTTTCTATTTCGTCCTTCAGGACAAAGACCGGTTTGGTGCGGTAACTTTCGCGGAACAATGTCAGACCGTGCTGTGTCAGATAATCACTGGAAGAAGCTGGAAAACGTACAAATTTTCCGGCTTTTTTTAAGTAGCAGTTCGAAGCCTTCGCCGGTTCACGGAATTCTTTTTCCACAAAAATCCCGACGCTTTTATGAATCGCAGTATCTTCTTCCGGGAGATAAAAATAATCTTTGTAATTTTCATAAAAATGACAATAACACCCCTCCGTACAGGAAAGAGTGATACAAGCGCTGTTTTCTTCAAAAGATAAAATAAAATCATCGGTTTCCCGTCCGCAGGGGAACGGAACATTTTCCTGAGTCCGGCAAGTAATGCAAAACGCATCTGATTTCCAATTTTTGTCAGCGAAGTGTAGCGGCAGTTTATAATAGAGCAGCAGGGAACTGAGCAGTGTTCCACGCAGATCATCGGCATTGTGGAGGAGTAGTTTCTCTTTTTCTTTGTCTGCCTGCGGACTGCGGAATATTTTCTGCTGCATAAATTCCGAATAAATCTGGATACACTCTTTGCCACTGTAATTGTCAGCCCGTAAAAAGCCGACAAGTTTTTCGACCACCGATAATTTGAGCGAAGAACTGTCAAACAGAGCTTTTTCTTTCCGAACCTCCCGGTAAATGTCAAAAGACCGGATCGCGGCAAACGGATTCTCCAGATGATGAAACCGATATTTTTTCTCAATATATGGGATATCAAATCCGGAACCGTTGTAGTGAACGATCGTGGAAAAGCCGGATACAAAAGAGGAAAAGGCCTCCAGTATCGCACATTCGCTGATGTAATCATCGGCAAACCACTGGCACATTTTCATTTCCCTGTCCTGTCCATCGTACCAAAGGGCACCGATCAGGTAAAGAGAGGACACATTGGCAGAAAGTCCCGTGGTTTCGATGTCGAAGATCACGAGATCGGTCAGAGCGGCACCGGTATACAGGGAAATGGCTTTCCATGCCCGGCTCCAATCATCTCCCGGCGTTATGCACATTGTTTCGTCGATTTTCTGCATTGTGTTCCACTCCTTCCATTTGATTTTTTTTCAAACAAATACAGTATAACGTAGAAGAAACAACTTTTCAAGTTAAATGCTTGTAGAAAAGGACAAAAATGTGTTATACTACTATTTAACGATGTTTAAGAATCTATGTTTGAACATCGAAAAACTTACGAACAAACGTAAAAGGGAGAACGATATGGATAGGCAAAATAATCCGAAAAAGCGTTTAAAAAAGTTAAAGGGCAGGATGCAGAGCAGTTTCAGTGGTTTTTTGCGGGCATGTATCGTAGGAGCACTGTTAGTTTTTCAATTTGCGATCATTATCATCATTCCATTTATATTGAGGGGATATGCGACCTCGTTTTATCTGCTGCTGGAGGTCTGTGCGCTGATTGCGATCCTCGTGCTGACAAACGATAAGCATAACGATGCGTACAAGTTTTCCTGGATGTGTGTGATCCTGATTTTCCCAATTTCCGGATTGATCATGTTTAATCTGTGGGGAAAGGTAGGAAAAAAGAATAAGTTAAACAAGGCGATCGCGGAGCAGATGAAAGCGACGGATGACCGGCTTGTACAGGATCCGGAAGTATCGGAAAAATTTTCCGTGGAACATCCGGTTTCTTCCCGTATGTCCAAATATATGACGGCGATGGGAAGTCCGCTGTTTAAAAACAATGAGGCAAGATATTATCCGTTTGGCGAAGATGCGTTTGAGGATCTCTTTGAAGATCTGGAACAGGCGGAACATTTTATTTTTATTGAATTTTTTATCGTGGCAGAAGGGGCAATCTGGGATCAGATCCATGAAATTTTACTCCGCAAGATCCATGAGGGCGTGAAAGTTAAATTTTTATACGATGACTTTGGAGCACTATTCCGCACCGGAAAGGATTTTGCTGCCAATCTGCGAAAAGAAGGATTTGAAGTAGAGGTCTTTAATCCGATACATAAGTATGCCAGTAAGCTGTATATGAACTTCCGCGATCATCAGAAGATCGTCGTGATTGACGGAAATATCGGTTATACCGGCGGGTTTAATCTGGCAGATGAATATGCCAATCTGATCGAGCGGTTTGGTGTATGGAAGGATGCCGGGATCCGTGTCGAAGGCGATGCTGTCTGGGGACTTACCGTGACATTTCTGGAGATGTGGGTTGTCAGTTCTTCAGAGAAAAAGATCGATCCGGAGATTTACCGCCCGACGAAGAAGTTTCCGGAAAATGACGTGTACTGCCATGTACTGCGGGACGGTCCGGCGTTGGGTGAGACAAGTTTTGTCGGTTCCGTGTATAAGCAGATGATCAATTATGCGGGGAAGACGCTGTATATTATGACGCCGTACCTGATCTTAGAGGAAACACTGTCGAGAAGTCTTGTGGAGGCAAAGCGGCGCGGCGTGGATGTGCGTATTATCACGCCAAATATTCCGGATAAAAAACATGTAAAATGGATGACGGAATATTATTACGGAGAACTTTTGAAATGCGGCATCCGGATCTACGAGTATACTCCGGGATTTGTGCATTCGAAAGTCGTGCTGGCAGAGCATTGTGCGGTGGTAGGTACGATCAATATGGACTACCGCAGTTTCTATCTTCATTATGAAAATGGAATCTGGATCTACAACGAAGAATTTTTGCAGAAAGTGCGGAAAGATTTTGATGAAACGTTTCAGGTAAGCCGCGAGATCACGTATGAAGAGTGGAAAAACCGCCCGATGAAACGACAGATGATGCAGCACTTTTTGAAAGTATTTTCGACGCTGGTATAGGAGGAGAACGAAGTGATACATTTTATCAAAGGACAACTGGATACGGTGGCAGAACAGCAGATTGTTGTGGAAAACCGGGGGATTGGATATGAAATTCTCGTTCCGGCATCGGTGATTCAGAAACTTCCAAGAATTGGAAATGAAGTGAAGGTATATACGTATATGCACGTACGCGAAGATGCGATGCAGTTATACGGTTTTACGACAAAAGATGAGAGGGAGATGTTCCAGCTTCTCATCACGGTAAACGGGATCGGCCCGAAAGGCGCATTGGGGATTTTATCCATTATGGATACCGATGCTCTTCGGTTTGCTATTTTATCGGACGATGCCAAGAGTATCTCTAAGGCGCCGGGAATCGGAGCAAAGACGGCAAGCAAACTGATCCTTGAATTGAAAGATAAAGTGGATTTTGAAGAGGCCGTAGATACGATGCTGACGCAGGGAGAACAGATGGCGGCTGAGGCAGCAGCCGGAGATGTGGGCTACCGCGCCAACGATGCGATCC
>DJNB01000057.1:6733-8401 GCA_002435545.1 Lachnoclostridium sp. UBA6475 | reverse complement strand
AATTTGCAGACGTATCGGGGGATTTTCGAAGGAAACGGACATACGATTACCAATATGAAGAATGAAATGAGTGCAGGTGGTTTTTGTCGTACGTTAAAAGGAACGGTACGAAATGTATGCTTTAAAAATATTTCTGCATCGACATATGGTGTGGGAGGAAGTTATGGAGCGGCAGGCGTTGTCTGCTCGATCAATCGTGGCCGGATACAAAACAGTCAGGTGGTGGACAGTGAATTGGCAGTAATAAGAAACGCATGGACTGAGCCGGGTGCTGCTGTCGAACCGATCGGCACGGTGGCAGGCATTAATGTGGGAGTGATCAAAGATTGCTATGCGGCACAAAACCGTGTGGATACGTCGCAGCTTTTAGAAGAAGAGGACAGGAGTAAGATCCTTTATCCAATTGCGAAAAATTATGGAGTGATTGAAAACTGTTATTATGAAACGGAAACGGAGCAGGAGGCAGAGGCGTCGGACGAGCGCGCCGGGATTGGAAGGACACAGGCAGCATTTGCATCCGGGGAAGTATGTTATCTGTTAAATCATAAGGTTTCCGATGGAACGCAGGCATGGTATCAGAAACTTTCCGGACAGGACGCGGATTCTTATCCGGTTTTGAAAAAGAATGACGACAATACGGTATATTATGGATACGAGAAATGTGCAAGGATGTATACCAACGAAAAGGATACCAAAGCGGTGCATTCTTTTACGTATACAGCAAAAGAGGATACGATCACGGCAGTGTGTGAGTGGGATCCGTCACACCGGGCAACAGAGGTTATCAAGGCAGAGGCTGCGGTATACGATAAAAAGGAACATGCGGCAGTTGTCGATCATAGTGACTCGTGGTCAGAATACGATCAATTGCAGCCGGGTACGATCCGGTATCTGAGGGAGGGAAATGAGACGACGGATCTGATCTCAGCCGGGACGATCACAGCGGTCATCCGGCAGGGGGACGTACAGGCAGCCGTAGAATATACGATCTCCAAAGCAGCAATTCCGGAGGACGCACCAAATGCGGCGATCTCTGTGCCATATACTTATAAAAAGATAACAGAAGATCTGTTTGGAACTGGAAATAATTGGAAACCTGCGGATGAGTATATCGGCAAGGATCTTTCGGAGATGGAAAGTGTGCTAATCAAAGCAGTTTATACCGGTGCAGATGCGGCAAATTATGAAACGACAACGGTGGAAGCAGCGGTACAGCGTTCCCGGTGCACCCATAATCTGGATAAAGTAAATGCCACAGCGGCGACAGAGGACAAAGAAGGCAATAAGGAATACTACATATGTAAAGACTGCGGAAAACTTTTTGAAGATGCGCAGGGAACGAAAGAAATTACCAAAGAGAGTACGGTAATTCCGAAAATTGACAAAAAGCCGCAAGCATCAGAAACGCCGAAGCCAACGGAAACACCAAACCCGACACAACCGCCGAAAGTGACAGGGACGCCAACCCCGACGGAACCGCCAAAAGTGACAGGGACGCCGACCCCGACGGAACCGCCAAAAGTGACAGGGACGCCAACACCGACGGAACCGCCAAAGGCGACCGAAACACCAACTCCGACGGAAGCACCAAAGGTGACCGAGACGCCAACTCCGACGGAAGCACCAAAGGTGACCGAGACGCCAACTCCAACGGAACCGCCGAAAGTG
>DJNB01000057.1:2380-6648 GCA_002435545.1 Lachnoclostridium sp. UBA6475 | reverse complement strand
AAACACCAACCCCTGCGGAACTGCCAAAGGCGGCAGACACACCAAATCCGGCGGAAGCACCTAAAACAACAGAAATACCATTGCTGCCAGGGAAACCGTCTCCGTCTGGTTCGCCGGAAGACACGGTTGCTTCGTTACAGATACTGCCGGCATTGATTCAGCCTGTTGTGTCAAAAACGACAAAACAGATTTTAAACTGGAAAAAGGTAAAAGGAGCGGATGGATATTTCATCTATGCGTCGAAATGCAGTGATAAAAACAAGATTCGGAAATTAAAACGGATCGGCACCATTTCTTCCGGGGAAAAAACTTCCTATGTGGTTAAGAAGCGGAAGAAAAATACCGCATATAAATACGAAGTCCAAGCATACCGTATTATAAACGGAAAGAAGATTGCATTTGGACGTTCTTTGCAGCTGCATGCGCTGACAAAGGGCAGCAGGGTATATGCCAACCCAATTGGTGTCCGTATTTCAGTGAAAGGGAAACTTACGCTGAAAACCGGCAGCACGAGAAAGATTAAGGCAAAAGCAGTATTGCCAAAAGGGAAAAAATGCAGATGGCATATTGCCAAAATCCGTTATCTGATATCGGACAGCAGCGTTATTTCGATATCGCCAAAAGGAAAAATAACGGCAAAAAGTCCGGGAAATGCGGTGGTTTATGCTATTACACAAAATGGTGCAATGGCAAAACTAAGAGTGCGGGTAAAGAAGTAAATGAATGGAAAGAAATGTGGTTTGAATAAAGAACAAGGGGCTGCCACACCAAGTGATTCGTGTGGCAGCCCCTCTTGCCGGCTATTTTTTGTTATCGTATCATTAAGGCAGATTTAATTTGCGGTCTAAAATACGTTCTGAAATGAAGTAGAATATAACGCAGAATACCAGCGAAAGGATAATGGACACTACGCTCATGATTCCCAGGTCGGAATAATTCAGAGTTTCTCCACTTGAGAGAACACCGGTGCCGATCATAACCGGGATCAATACGACAAGGCTGACAATCTGCTGCACGGTGTAGGTGGCAGCATAAAAAGCGATCGAAGCGATGACGCGGTGGTCGCGTACAAACTGTCCCAGACTGATCGCAGTATAGATCGACAGGATGGCATTGGCATATCCGACAAGAAAAGAAAGTATGGTTGTGAAATTAAATTCACTGCTGTGGAAGAGCTGGTGTATGGCAGTAAACGTCATGTCAGGATCAAAGCCAACCGCGAGAAGGACAAAGATCGCCAGTGTAGTCACGCCGACAGTAAGGACTGCCCAGAAGAAGGAAACCAGAAATTTGGAAAACAGGATCTGGTTTGTGGATGCCGGAAGCGTAAATGTCAGGTAGCCTTCTCTGGTTGCGGTGGAACGATAAAACCGCAGACATATGAAAATGTATGGCGAGATCAGGGCAAAAATAATTGCAAGCAGGCCTACAACAGCGCCAAGAGGCAGTGTGATGGACAAAAACAGCTCATTGACATCAAAAATTTCTACGATGTTTAAAAAGCCGCAGGCAAGTGCCACGAGGACAGCAAGCCCTATGTAAATCGGCAGATAAAAGCGGTAAGTCGCTTTGAATTCGTGTTTGATCAATTTTTTTAACATTTGAATACCTCCCTGAAAAGTGCATCGACGGATTTGTTTTCTTTTTCTCGGATATCATCTACACTGGACTGCAGGCGGACCTGTCCGTTTTGCAGGAAAATGACTTCATCCAGAACATTTTCCACGTCCGAGATCAAGTGCGTGGAGATGAGAACGGTCGAATTTTCACAATAATTGCTCACAATCGTATTTAAGATGTAATCTCTTGTCGCCGGATCAACCCCGCCGATCGGTTCGTCCAGACAATACAGATTGGCATTGCGGCTCATCGCAAGGATCAATTGTACTTTTTCCAGAGTTCCCTTTGACATATGTGACAATTTCATGTTGGAATCAATATCCAGTTTGGCAAGCATAAAGTGTGCTTTTTCCCGTTCAAAATCGTCATAAAAATCCTCAAAATATTCAAGCAGCTGAGTTACTTTCATCCATTTTGGAAAATAATTGCTGTCCGGCAGAAAAGATACATGCTGCTTGGTGATGACACCCGGAGATTCCCCGCCGATTGTGATGGTTCCCTGATCCGGTTTGAGCAGGCCGTTGAGCAATTTCAAAAAAGTAGTTTTTCCGCTGCCATTTGGTCCCAAAAGACCGACAATTTTTCCGCACTCCAGTGTGATATCCACATTATCAAGTGCCAGTGAACGACCAAAACGTTTGGTCAATCCCTTTGTTTCTAAAATAATCATAAATAATCCTCCATTTAATAAGAAAGTTTAGTCTTTATCCCATGCCTTTTGGATAAATTCCCATTGCTTATCCGGTTCAAAACCAAGAGACGTCAGTTCGTTCCGCAGTTTCTTCAAATGCGTAAGGGCAAGTTCGGAACGCATGGCTTCCAACATCGACTGGTCACCGGTAATACGCCGTCCAGCAGTCCGCTCCGTGATCAGAAGGCCATCCCGTTCTAATTCGGAAAGTGCCCGCTGCATCGTATTGGGATTAACATTGGCAGAAGTTGCCAGTTCCCGTACCGATGGAAAGGGTTCGCCGGGGGAGTATTCACCGGATAAGATCAGCCGTTTTAACTGTTCGGTTAATTGAATATACAAAGGACGGTCATTGGTGAGTTCCCATTGCATAGTGCTGCTCCTTTCTGTATTATTGTATTAAGTGATTAACACAATAATACACCAGGGGGTTGTCATTGTCAAGTTAAAAATGAATAAAAAATGAAATGTTCGTAAAATTCGACGCGATTCTCCTTTTATCACTTTACTTTTTTTGGCGATGGTGCTAAAATAAATCTAAGTGATAAATAATTTCAATTAACAAGGAGGATTCTATAAAAATGGCTAGAGCAAAACAATCCATGGATGGAAATACAGCTGCCGCTCATGTGGCATATGCCTACACAGAAGTAGCTGGTATCTATCCGATTACACCTTCTAGTCCGATGGCAGATACCGTTGACCAGTGGTCTGCAGCGGGACAGAAGAACATTTTTGGAAACACAGTAAAAGTAGTTGAGATGCAATCAGAGGCTGGTGCAGCAGGTACCGTACATGGTTCTCTTGCAGCAGGTGCACTTACAACAACATTTACTGCTTCCCAGGGACTTCTTTTGATGATTCCTAACATGTATAAGATTGCAGCAGAGCAGCTTCCTTGCGTATTTGACGTATCTGCTCGTACCGTATCAACGCAGTCTTTGAACATTTTTGGAGATCACAGTGACGTTTACGCATGTCGTCAGACAGGTTTTGCTATGCTTGCTGAGACAAATCCACAGGAAGTTATGGACTTAAGTCCGGTTGCTCATTTGGCAGCTCTGGAAGGAAAAGTTCCATTTATTAACTTCTTCGATGGATTCCGTACATCTCACGAGATTCAGAAAATTGAGAAATGGGATTATGAAGATCTGAAAGAAATGTGCAACATGGACGCTGTAGAAGAGTTCCGTCAGCACGCATTGAACCCAGAGCATCCGGCTATGCGTGGTTCTCATGAAAACGGTGACGTATTCTTCCAGCATCGTGAAGCTTGTAACCCTGTATATGATGCTTTGCCGGCAGTTGTTGAAAAATACATGGGCAAAGTCAATGAAAAATTAGGAACAGACTATGATCTGTTTAACTACTATGGAGCTGAGGATGCTGACCGTGTCATCATCGCTATGGGTTCCATCTGTGACGTTGCAGAAGAAGTAATCGACTACTTGACCGCAAAAGGCGAAAAAGTAGGTTTGATCAAAGTTCGTTTGTATCGTCCTTGGTCTTCCGAGCACATCTTGAAAGTAATTCCTAAGACTGCTAAGAAGATCGCCGTACTTGACCGTACAAAAGAGCCTGGTACACTTGGTGAACCACTTTACCTTGATGTGGCAACAACACTTCGTGAAGCCGGCTTGAATGACATCATTCTGACAGGTGGACGTTATGGACTTGGTTCCAAGGATACACCACCTTCATCCGTATTTGCTATTTACAAAGAGTTGGAGAAAGATGCTCCAAAACCTCGTTTTACAATCGGTATCGTAGACGATGTTACAAACCTCAGTCTTCCGGAAGTAAAACCAGCTCCTATCACATCTGCAGAAGGTACTGTAGAATGTAAGTTCTGGGGACTTGGTGGAGACGGTACAGTAGGTGCGAACAAGAACTCTACAAAAATCATCGGTGACCACACAGACAAATACATCCAGGCATACTTCCAGTATGACTCCAA
>DJNB01000057.1:0-2280 GCA_002435545.1 Lachnoclostridium sp. UBA6475 | reverse complement strand
AGCCCTTACTACATCAATCAGGCAGATTTCGTAGCCTGCCACAACCCATCTTATGTAGTAAAAGGATACAAGATGGTTCAGGATGTAAAACCGGGCGGAATCTTCATGATCAACTGCCAGTGGACAGACGAAGAGCTTGACAAACATATGCCGGCTGCTTCCAAGAAATACATTGCTGACAATAATATCCAATTGTATACAATCAATGCGATCGACAAAGCAATTGAAATTGGTATGGGTAAACGTACTAATACAATTCTTCAGTCCGCATTCTTCAAACTTGCAAATATCATGCCAATCGACGAAGCTGTTGAGTACATGAAAGCTGCTGCTAAGAAATCCTACTCTAAGAAGGGTGATGCAGTCGTAGAAATGAACTACAAAGCAATCGATGCCGGTGTAGATGCAGTTCATAAAGTAGAAGTTCCGGCTTCCTGGGCAAATCCGGAAGCAGATGCTCCTGCAAAAGACCTTACAGGACGTCCGGAGGTTGTTAAGATGGTCAAAGATCTTCTTGAACCAATCTCTCTTATGGATGGTGACAGCCTTCCGGTATCTGCATTCAAAGACATTGCAGACGGACAGTTCGAACTCGGTGCTTCTGCATACGAGAAACGTGGTACAGCCGTAATGGTACCAGAGTGGGATCCGGCAAGCTGTGTACAGTGTAACAGTTGTGCATTTGTTTGTTCCCATGCAACAATTCGTCCATTCATCCTTGATGAGAACGAAGTAAAAGTTGCTCCTTCACAGATTAAACTTGCAGATGCAAAACATGCAGTAGCAGATGGAATGAAGTTCACAATGACCGTTTCTCCATTAGACTGTATGGGATGTGGCGAATGTATTACCGTTTGTCCTGCCGCTGCTAAGGGTGCGATCAAGATGGTTCCTCAGGAATCTCAGGCAGACCAGCAGCCGGTATTTGATTACCTCGTAGCTAACGTTGGTAAGAAAGATATCAAACCGGTATTTACCGATGCTACACCAATTGGTTCCCAGTACAATCAGCCACTTCTTGAGTTCTCCGGAAGTTGTGCAGGATGTGCAGAGACCTCTTATGCTCGTTTGATCACACAGTTGTTTGGTGAGCAGATGTACATCTCCAATGCAACAGGATGTTCCTCTATCTGGGGTGGTCCGGCTGCTACATCACCATATACGGTAAACAAAGATTCCAAACAGGGTCCGGCTTGGGCAAACTCCTTGTTTGAGGACAATGCTGAGCATGGTCTTGGTATGTACATTGGTCAGAAAGTTCTTCGTGAGCAGACCATGGACAAAGTAAAAGAACTGGCTGCTTCCGATAAAGCATCTGCTGAATTGAAAGCTGCTGTAGATAAATACTTTGAGACAAAAGATAATACAAAAGCAAATACTGCTGCTACAAAAGCAATGGTTGCTGAGATTGAAAAAGCTGCTGCCGCTGGCTGTGAACTTTCCAAGGAAATCCTTGATAAGAAACAGTACCTTGCTAAGAAGTCCGTATGGATCTTCGGTGGTGACGGTTGGGCTTACGACATCGGATTTGGTGGTTTGGACCACGTACTTGCATCCGGTGAGAACGTAAACGTAATGGTATTCGATACAGAAATGTACTCCAATACGGGTGGTCAGGCATCCAAGGCTTCCAACATCGGTGAAGTTTGTCAGTTTGCTGCTGCCGGAAAAGAAATCGGTAAGAAGAGCCTTGCTGAAATCGCTATGAGCTATGGTTACGTATACGTAGCACAGATCGCTCTTGGTGCAAACCCTGCACAGGCTGTAAAAGCAATTGCAGAAGCAGAAGCTTACAACGGACCATCTTTGATCATTGGTTACGCTCCTTGCGAACTCCACGGTATCGCTAAGGGTGGTATGAACCATTGTCAGGATGAGATGAAGAAAGCTGTTAAGGCTGGATACTGGAACTTGTTCAGCTTCAATCCGGACTTGAAGGCAGAAGGAAAGAACCCATTCACTTTGACATCCAAAGAAGGAGACGGTTCTTACCAAGACTTCCTGAACAACGAAGCACGTTATACACGTCTGATCAAGCCTTTCCCAGAAAGAGCAGAAAGACTGTTCAAAGAATCCGAGGAAGCTGCAAAGGCTCGTTACGATCACTTGCAGAAGCTGGTTGAACTGTATAAATAATAGTTGAGGATTGCGCTGGCAGTTATTATTGCAAAGCAAATTCTACAATAGAATATTTTGGTTGAACAACCAATGAAATATGGAAAACCGCCCCATGGCATTTGCTGTGGGGCGGTTTTGCGGTGCGCCTTGCGGCGCACGTCG
>DJNB01000153.1:1366-4388 GCA_002435545.1 Lachnoclostridium sp. UBA6475 | reverse complement strand
GGGAATTCCTATATTAGATACCATAACAAGACCCTGTCATATCATACAAATTGACTCACATACCTTTCGAATTATATTAACGCAGGGGTTAAATCGACAGATACGACGTATGTGTGAATATTTTGGCTACAAAGTTCTCACACTAAAAAGAGTTCGCGTGATGAATATTCACTTAGGTGAACTTCAAGAGGGCACCTGGCGTGAAATAACCGGAAATGAATTAAATGAATTAAAAACAGCATTGAAAGGACAAAAATTCTACAATGAGTGATATGGATCGTATGCGTGAATTAGTTACCAAACTAAATGACGCAGCAAAAGTATATTATCAAGGTGAAGATGAGCTTATGACCAATTTTGAATATGATGCGCTCTATGATGAATTGGCCGTTTTGGAAAAAAAGACAGGTGTCGTTTTATCAGGAAGTCCTACAACACAGGTAGGATATGAAACCCTTAGCGAATTACCGAAAGAACCTCATATCGCCCCTATGCTTTCCCTTGGCAAAACAAAAGAGCGTGAAGAATTGGTTCAATGGCTTGCCTCTTACAAAGGATTATTGTCCTTGAAATTAGATGGATTAAGTGTCATTTTAACTTATCAAAATGGAACTTTAGCCAAGGCATTAACCCGTGGAAATGGTGAAATTGGTGAGGTTATTACAAATAACGCCAAAACTTTTAAAAATATTCCTTCGAAAATTCCTTATTTAGGAACACTGGTTATCCGTGGAGAAGCTCTGATAAAATACTCTGATTTTAAAATACTAAATGACTCTTTTTCGGATATTCAGGAAAAATATAAAAACCCACGAAATTTATGCAGTGGTACGGTAAGACAGTTAAATAACAAAATTACTGCCCAGCGAAATGTTCATTATTTTGTATACAATTTAATTCAAGCCAATCCGGAAATTTCCTTTACTACCAAAAAAGAGGAACTGCAGTGGCTTGATCAGCAGGGCTTTGATGTTGTTCCATATAAAGAAGTAACGGCGCAAACACTAGTGGAAGCAGTAGATACCTTTTCAGAAGAAATTTCCCATGGTTTTGATTTACCGAGTGACGGTCTTGTTCTTACCTATGATGATATTTCTTACAGTCAATCCTTGGGACGAACGGCAAAATTTCCGAGGGATTCTATTGCCTTTAAATGGCAGGATGAATTAGCCGAAACAACTTTAAATGAAATTGAGTGGAGTGCTTCACGAACAGGTCTTATCAACCCTGTTGCCATCTTTGAACCGGTAGAATTAGAGGGAACAACGGTCAGCCGGGCAAGCGTCCACAATGTTAGTATTTTAAAAGACCTTGCTTTAGGCATTGGAGACAAAATTACGGTATATAAAGCAAATATGATCATACCACAGATCCAGGAAAATCTAACCAAAAGTAATGGTTTAAACATTCCTGATCACTGTCCGGTATGCCACCAGCCAACAAAAATCATCAACGAAAATGGATCCGAATTTTTATTCTGTCCAAATCCAGACTGCTATGCCAAAAAGATCAAAGCATTTACCCACTTTGTCAGTCGGGATGCTTTAAATATAGATGGTTTTTCAGAANNAGCAACCTTAGAGAAATTTATTGATCATGGCTGGCTGCAAAAGATAACAGACATTTTTTCATTATCGCAATATAAAGAGGAAATTCAAAGTTTAGAAGGATTTGGAGAAAAGTCCTACACAAATTTGATTCAGGCAATTGAAAACGCTAAAAATGCCGCCTTAGAACGTGTTATCTACAGTCTCGGAATTAAGGGAATTGGTTTAAGTATGGCAAAATTGATCTGCCGGAAATACCCACTTCCTCTTACCGAGTATAAAAACCTATCCGTTGATGATTTACTTGCTATAGATGGAATTGGCGAAAAATTAGCAGAGTCTTTTGTAGACTATTTTTCAGATGCAAAAAATCAGGATCTTTTGCATCAGTTAAGCAATCTTCTTACCATAAGTCTGCCTGAGAAAATTTCATCAAATGCCTCATTTGAAGGAAAAACATTTGTTATTACAGGAAGCCTTACTCACTTTGCTAATCGAAACGAATGTAAAGAAAAAATTGAATCTCTTGGCGGAAAAGTGAGTTCTTCCGTAAGTAAGAACACTGCCTTTTTGGTTAATAACGATATTACTTCGAATTCTTCCAAAAATAAGAAAGCAAAAGAACTCGGTGTTCCTATTATCACAGAAGAGGAATTGCTGAAAATGCTTCAATAAAAATCCTGCCTTTGTATCATTTTGCTTTGATAAAGAATAATAATGGGAATAATGAGAAATGTTCCCATTATTATAACAAGGCATATCGACGAAGGAAGGCATTGCAATATTTCATTTATGACAAACAGTTTTTTTCCAATATAACACGAACTTATAAATAACAACGCCGGACAAACCAGCCATTTTATTAAATTGATCTTTGTATACTTCCTTTTTACAAGATAATAACCATCCAAAATACTTATCAGAATCTGGCTGACCAGAAGCCCCAGAAGATACCCATATATTCCAAAATACGGAGTTGCCGCAATCAGGAATGTGATTCTTAATATCAATCCAATTACGGTATTTCGAAAAGTGATCGAGCTTTTTGATAATCCGTTTATAATACTTGCCAGTGTCGTAGACACATAAACAAAGGGACAGATCATAGACAAAAGAGAAAGTAGTTTTCCGGATCGCGCATTATGAAAAAACAAATTTCCTATTTGTGGCCCAAAACAGACAAAAACTGCCATGGCAATACAGCCGAGCAGAAGAGAGTATTTAATCGTTATCTGGGTGGTTCGCATTATTTTGCTGTTATCTTTTTCATAATAAGCCTTTGATACTTCCGGAAGAAGCAGTACTGATAAAGAATTGGTTATAGTACCGGGAAACAGTATAAATGGCAGTACGATACCGGTTGTGATACCATACAAAGCAAAAGAATCGGTTCGATTTAAGCCTGAAAATTGCAGCATAATGGGAATTAAAACAGCTTCTGCAGCGGATAAAACAGAAATGGTAAGCCGCGTAGC
>DJNB01000153.1:0-1332 GCA_002435545.1 Lachnoclostridium sp. UBA6475 | reverse complement strand
GGAACCGCCTGTTTCAAAAGTTTATTTATCAGCTCCCCATAACCTGATTTTGACTTTTGTTTTTTTCCGGCAAATTCTCTCCTGATATTCCAAAGATTGTACAAATTAGATGCCAATTCTCCGATAATCAATCCCAAAACAGCGATTTCACAAGATATTTGTTTGTGAAAGCAAAAGAAGATAGCAACAACAGATCCTACTCTGAAAATTTGTTCAATAATCTGTGTGATAGACGGTACTTTGGCATGACGTTTTCCATAAAAATAACCATTAATGATACTGGTAATTCCACAAAAGGGAAAAATAACGGAAAGTATCCTTAGCAAAGAAGCAGTTTCTCTTGCAAATAATAAATGAATGCTTATCCAATCCGAAAAAGTCAACAAAAGAACGGATAATGTCACGGAACAGCAGAGCGAACAGATAATACCACTTTTCAGCACGCGCTTTGAATCTTTTAAGTGTGGATCTGCAACCAATTGAGAAACCGCAGTTTGCAGTCCCGAAGCATATATGGTGAAGCATATTCCATAAATTGGAAATATCATCTGATATATTCCCAGTTTTGTGTCTCCAAGAAGATTTGCAAGAAATATACGATATAAAAACCCGATAACTCTTGTTATGACTCCGGCTATCGTCAGAATAATCGTACCCTTCAGCATTTTATTTTTCATATTCTGCTCCTTACCCATTTCCAATCATTTACTAACTTTTTTTCTGTATAAAATGTATATGATTGTAAAAAGTTTTATATGAAATTTTTTTAGATATTGTATTTTACCCCATTTTGTTGTATTATAGTTATAACTGTATGTGTACGAAACCAATTCATATAAAGGGGACGATAGCAAATGTCAAAACGAAATAAGATTTCCCTTGGGACTCCGACAGAAGAACTGCCAGAATGGACGCTTTCTCTGGATTTTACCGAGTCTCAGCAGGATACAATAAAAGAGGAGAAGAAGCAACCCGAAAGCGTAGTCTCAACGGAGAGTACTTTTTCTGAACCATCATCACAGCCTGTACAACCTGCAGGTTCCGGTCTTAGTTCAGGACTCGGCGGTGGATTGAACACAGAATTTGTAATTGGAAACGATACACCAACGTCGGAGAGCAATTCTTTTTCACAGCCGCTCCCTCCTCAAAATAATTTTGCAGCTGAAAATGTATTGGATTTTGGGGGAGATACTGCTTTACCGTCACAAGATGCGGAAAGCATTACAACACTTGATATTTCAGATGATAGGGAGAAGGCAGACACTATCACAACCATTGAGCAGCCAGCACCTGTAGAAGAACCGGTTCCAGCGCCTGTTGTTGAAGTTCAGC
>DJNB01000056.1 GCA_002435545.1 Lachnoclostridium sp. UBA6475 | reverse complement strand
TGGCGGAATTGGCAGACGCGCACGGTTCAGGTCCGTGTGGTAGCAATACCATGAGGGTTCAAGTCCCTTTTCCTGCATTGACTCTGTTCGATAGCCGGACAGAGTTTTTTTTATGAAAATTCATAGAGTTTGTTCTTTACAAAAGAAAATATTATGGTAAAATATTATTATATGCTTTGTGCAAAATAAATGTATTTCGGAGGGTAATAATGAACAACGCAAAAAAATTAGCAAAAAACAACGGAGTAAGTAAGAAACAGGGAGGAGGATCGGGTTCTTTGTCTTTTGTTTCTTCTAAAAATAAGGTTCTGGCTATCTTAGGAATTCTTGCAGTCATCGTATTGTGTGCAGGAGTGTGCTATATGCAGCTTCGTCCACGCGCTGTATTGATCGTTTCCACGACAGATGAAAACGGATCACAGAAGAAAGATACGGTTTACATGAAAGAAGCAGTTTACAGTATTTACCAGATAGAAAACCAGTACAGTCAGTATTCATCCATTTATCAGCAGTTATATGGAAAGACGTATTGGGAGATGGAAGATGTTGACGGAAAAGGAAGAAGTGGTGCTTCTGCCGCCAAGAAACAGGTAATGGATTCCCTGAAGCAGAGAGAGATCCTTTATATGGAGGCACAGAAGCGTGGATACAGCTTGACGGATGAAGAAATAAAGACAACCGAAGAAAGTGTTGCCACGACGATGAAAAATTTCACAGACAAACAAAAGAAAATAGAAGGTCTGGATGAAAAAACACTGAAAAGTGAATTTAAGAAAAATGCTTTGGTTGAGAAATTCCGCCAGATTCTTATAAAAGAGAGCGGTATTGACGAAGAAGCATTGAAGGCTACCGTAGACAAAAAAGAATACAGACAGTATACATTGCAGTATTACAAAGTCAGCAATCAGGAAACAAGCGGAGAAGAAACAAAAGAGGTTTCGGCAGAGCAGAAGCAGACAAATCTTACCAATATGCAGGCATTGCAGGAAAAAGCAAAGACGGCGGAAGATTTTACAAAACTTTTGGATGACAATGATAAAACCGGAATCCAGTATCAGACAGAAAATCTTATTAAAAAAGATTTGAAGGATTCCACGTTCCTTAATAAAAAATTGCGTAAACAGATCATGAAGATGGAAAATGATCAGATTTCCGATATTATTGAGGGCGACGATGGATATTACCTGATTAAGATGGTAAATAACGATGACAGTGAAGCTTATGATAACGAATGCAACTCTGTAGTCGAAGCAGAGCAGACAAAACAATTCAATGCAAAATATGCAGAGTTTGCACCAAGTTATGTTACGGAAGTTCAAAGTTATTGGAAAGGCCGCGTAAAACTTGGCTCTTATACAATATAAGAAGGAACTTGTAGTTATAATGACGGATAAGACAAGATAGGAGAGAAAATCATGGCTAATGTAAAGCGAATTTACGTAGAAAAGAAAGAGGACTATGCCGTAGCTGCAAAAGAGTTGAAACAGGAGGTAAAAGAATACCTTGGAATCAAAGATCTTGAGCAGGTTCGAGTATTGATTCGCTATGATGTCGAGGGCATCCAGGAAGAAACTTATAAAAAAGCACTGGCAACCGTGTTTTCAGAACCACCGGTAGACTATGTCTATGAGGGAAGTTTTGAGAAAAAAGCAGGAGACAAGGTGTTTTCCGTTCAATATCTGCCGGGACAGTTTGACCAGCGTGCAGATTCCGCAGAACAGTGCGTGAAATTGTTGAACGAAAGCGAAGAACCGGTAATCCGGTCTGCGACTACCTATGTTTTGTCAGGTGACATTTCCGAAGAGGATTTTGCCCGTATCAAAGAATACTGCATTAACCCGGTAGATTCCAAAGAGACGGATGAGACAATTCCGGAAACTCTGGTAACAAAATTTGACGAACCGGCGGATGTTAAAATTTTTGACGGCTTCAAAGACATGGCGGAGGCGGAACTGAATGAATTGTATCAATCGCTTGGTCTTGCCATGACATTTAAAGACTTCTTGCATATTCAGAATTATTTTAAAAATGAAGAAAAACGTGATCCTAGCGTGACAGAGATCCGTGTATTGGATACATATTGGTCCGATCACTGCCGTCACACCACATTTTTGACAGAACTGAAAAATGTAACATTTGAAGAGGGCGATTACAAAAAGCCGATTCAGGATACGTTTGAACAGTATAAAAAAGATCATGAGACAATTTATAAAGGAAGAGACGATAAGTTTGTTTCCTTGATGGACATCGCGCTTATGGCGATGAAAAAACTTCGTGCAGAAGGAAAATTGGAGGACATGGAAGTTTCGGATGAGATCAATGCCTGCTCGATTGTCGTTCCGGTTGAGATCGATCACGAAGATGGAAAAGGACCGGTTACCGAAGAGTGGCTTGTGTTCTTTAAAAATGAGACACATAACCATCCAACAGAAATTGAGCCATTTGGTGGAGCTGCTACCTGTCTTGGTGGTGCGATCCGTGACCCATTGTCAGGACGTGGTTATGTTTATCAGGCAATGCGTGTTACCGGTGCCGCAGATCCGACAAAATCTTTGAAAGAGACGCTGGAAGGAAAACTGCCACAGAGAAAGATCGTGACAGGAGCTGCGAGTGGGTATAGTTCTTACGGTAACCAGATCGGACTTGCTACCGGACTGGTAGATGAGATCTATCATCCGAATTATGTGGCAAAACGTCTGGAAATTGGTGCCGTTATGGGTGCCGCCCCACGTAAAAATGTAATTCGTGAAAACTCGGATCCGGATGACATCATCATTCTTCTTGGAGGAAGAACCGGACGAGACGGCTGTGGTGGAGCGACAGGATCTTCCAAAGCACATAATACCGAATCCATTGATACATGTGGTGCAGAAGTGCAGAAAGGTAATGCGCCGACAGAGCGTAAGATCCAGAGATTGTTCCGCAGAGAGGAAGTCAGCCGTTTGATCAAAAAATGTAATGACTTTGGTGCGGGCGGTGTATCCGTTGCCATCGGAGAACTGGCAGACGGACTGCGCGTAGATCTTGATAAAGTGCCTAAGAAATATGCAGGCTTGGATGGTACAGAACTTGCTATCTCCGAATCCCAGGAGCGTATGGCAATTGTGGTAGATCCAAAAGATGTAGATAAAATGCTTGGTTATGCAAACGAGGAAAATCTGGAGGCGATTCCGGTAGCAGTAGTTACGGAATCTCCAAGACTTGTTCTTTCCTGGAGAGGAAAAGAAATCGTAAATATTTCCCGTGCTTTCCTGGATACCAATGGGGCACATCAGGAAACGGACGTAACTGTGACGATGCCGTCAAAAGCAGATAATTATATGGAAAAAGTGGAAGTGAAAGACAGTTTTAAAGAGACTTTCACAGAGACACTAAAAGATTTAAATGTGTGCTCGAAAAAAGGACTGGTGGAAATGTTTGACAGTTCCATCGGAGCATCTACCGTGACGATGCCATATGGTGGTAAATACCAGCTGACACCGACGCAGACCATGATCGCCAAACTTCCGGTACTGGATGGAAAATGCGATACGGTTACGATGATGAGTTATGGTATGGATCCATATCTTACCAGCTGGAGCCCATATCACGGAGCAGAATATGCAGTGCTTACTTCGGTAGCGAAGATTGTGGCAGCCGGCGGCGATTATAAGAAGATCCGCTTTACCTTCCAGGAATACTTCAAACGGATGACCGAAGACAGCAGACGCTGGGGAGAACCGATGGCAGCATTGCTGGGTGCCTACGATGCACAGATGAAATTTGGTCTTCCGTCAATTGGTGGAAAAGACAGTATGTCAGGAACCTTTAATGATATTGACGTACCACCGACATTGTGCTCCTTTGCCGTAGACGTGGCTAAGATTTCCGATGTTGTCACACCGGAGCTGAAAAAAGCGGGAGATGTGCTTGTATGCCTGCCAATCCGCAAAGATGCTTACGATCTTCCGGATTACGATTATGTGCTTAAACTGTACGAGACAGTGACGGCACAGATGAGAGCCGGCCTTGTGAAAGCAGCCTATGCTTTGGAGGGAAAAGGCATTGCTCAGGCGGCTGCAAAGATGGCATTTGGTAATAAACTGGGTGTTGCCTTTGAAGAAAAAGAAGCCGTTTCCACATACTTTGAACCGGCTTACGGAGATCTTCTTCTTGAAGTGGATGCTACAGATGTAGAAAAAGTGGCTTCACTTGGATTGGATTATAAAGTGGCCGGTACGGTTACGGAGAAGGCTGAGTTTACTTACGGAAAGGAAAGTGTATCGATGGAAGAGGCAATTGCTTCCTGGACACAGACATTGGAAAAAGTATTCCCAACCCGTTCCGGAGTAGAAGACAAGAAGATCGATACCGGACTGTATGATACGAAAGAGGTTTATATCTGCAAACATAAAGTGGCAAAACCAAAAGTATTTATTCCGGTATTTCCGGGTACAAACTGTGAATATGATACGATGAAATCTTTTGTGGCTGCGGGCGCAGAGACTGAGAGCATTGTATTTAAAAATATGACAGAGGCAGACATTAAAGACAGTGTAGATGCGTTTGAAAAAGCAATTAACGAATCCCAGATCCTGATGTTCTCCGGCGGATTCAGTGCCGGTGATGAACCGGATGGTTCTGCGAAATTTATCACTTCGGTATTCCGCAATGAGCGCATCAAAGAAGCCGTTCACCGTCTCCTTCAGGAGAGAGATGGTCTGGCACTCGGTATCTGTAATGGATTCCAGGCGTTGGTTAAACTGGGACTGGTTCCTTATGGAGAGATTAAGACACAGAAAGACGATTCCCCGACACTGACAACCAACAGCATTGGCCGTCATATCAGCAAATCGGTTTATACGAAAGTGGTTACCAATAAGTCACCATGGCTCCGGAAAGCGACACTTGGCGGCGTTTATGCCGTGCCTGCTTCTCATGGAGAAGGACGTTTTGTCGCAAGCAAAGAGTGGATCGATAAATTGTTCGAAAATGGTCAGGTTGCTACACAGTATGTCGATGTAAACGGCAATCCGACGATGGATGAAGATTTCAATCCAAATGGTTCTTACTGTGCAATCGAAGGAATCACAAGCCCGGATGGAAGAGTGTTAGGAAAAATGGCACACTCCGAGCGTCGTGGCGATGGTGTCGCGTTGAATATCTGCGGCGACCAGAATCAGCTGATCTTCGAGAGCGGCGTTGAATACTTCAAATAAAAAATCACCGCATGGATTTTCGGAAAGCGCCGGGGGTAACTCCGGTGCTTTTTTTAAACTGCCGGATAAAATGATATACCTGGCTGTAACCCAGTTCAGAAGCGATGTCTGCGACAGACATATCGGTAGAAAGAAGGTATTCTTTTGCCGCCGTAATCTTATTTTCTATAATATCGGACAAACAAGTCGTTCCAAATGCTTTCTTATATAAAACCTGAAAATAAGCCGGAGACAGAGTGATCTCTTTAGCAAGATCTTTGATCTTCCAATTTTTTGCCGGGTCGGCTAAGACCTTTTTCCGTATTACAAGCAGATTTTCAAAATAAGGCACCTGGGAATTTTGATAATGCTCGGCAGACCAGGATTCGCCAACACGTGCCATGAGAAGCATCATCTGGTAGTATTGAATATCAAGAACATATTCGGTTGATTCATAATATTCCCTGCAAATCGCATGGATAATCGGATCTATCAAATCATGATTGTTAATTTTGACTGGTTTATTTAAAGGAAAGTACAATTTTTTTAAAAAATCATTGGTATCCCGTGGAAGAAAATGGATGTAGTCATCGCAGTACGGCGCGGTGACAGAAATGTATTTATAGGGGGTGTAACCGGAGATGACCACAACCGATGGATCTGTTATTGTATACGTATTTTCACGCACTTGGAGCAGTGCGGGTGTTTTGATATACAAGAGAAGATAGTCGGCGATCCCCGATGCACGGGAAGTTGAAAAGCCATCTTCATGGATGGTGTTATAAATGGCATTATGAATATGCATAAAAACTCTCCTTTTTCAAATTATATGTGTATTTATTGCAATTATACGATATTGTGAAATAAAAAGCAAGGATGTAAAATAAAAATACAAAAACAATTTAGAGTTTAATTTAGTAGAAAGAATGGAGAGATGAACATGTTTACAAGTAAAACGAAAAAGGTAACTGCGATTCTTCTGGCAGGAGCAATTGCTTTTCCAGGATTGATATCGGATGCACAGGTTTCTGCAAAAGCAAAATGTGCTGTAAAGAAAATTACTCTTGAAAAAGGGGAAAAGAAGACGATTAAAGTGAAAGGCAAGGTAAAAGGGGCAAAATATTCCTTTAAGTCTTCCAAAACTGCGATCGCAAAAGTAAGTGCGAAAGGCGTTGTGACAGCTAAAAAAGCGGGAAAAGCAGTGATTACCGTGACGGAAAAGAAAAAGGCTAAGAAAAAAACGATAGGTAAGGTGAATGTAATTGTGAAAAATAACGTAAAGACTACACCACAGACAGAGACTACGGCAGCACCGGCAGTTACTGCGGCACCTTCAAACGCACCAACTGTGGCACCTTCCAAGGAACCGGCTGCAACACCAGTTGTAACTCCAAGTGCTGCACCACAGAAAACGGAGGAACCGACGGCAACACCGGCTGCTACACCATCTTCCAAAAATAAAGAGTTTATTGATGAAGAGTTTGATGTCCCGGAGGACTATTATGATGAGATGGACGATTATACCTATATGGAACCACAAAAAATTACATATTATTCGAAGGTTTCGGAAGCAGACCGTAAAGCAGTGATTTATCTTCCGGTCAATTATGATGCCGGCAAAAAGTATCCGATCCTCTATCTGCTTCACGGCGTTGGCGGAGATGAAGATGAATGGAAGGGCGGACATCCGGAGCGAGTTGTCGGAAACCTTATCCGTGCCGGAAAATGTCCGGAAATGATTATTGTATGTCCAAATCAGGTTGTTGTGGCACCGGGGGAAAAGGATCCGGGACAGGCATTAAGTCAGGCAAGATTCAATGCCTTTAACCGTACGCTGGAGGAACTGAAAACGAGTTTGATCCCTTATATGGAAGAAAACTATTCGATTATGGAAGGCAGAGATAATCACGCCATCGGAGGATTGTCGATGGGTGGTAGAAATACCTTGTATTGCGGATTCAATATGCTTGATTACTTCAGTTACATTGGTGCATTTGAACCGGCTCCGGGAGTGCTGCCTTACAATGCGGAAGATGGATTGTTTACCGAAGAGTCATTTACCATTCCAAATGAGTATCAGCAGAACACATTAATTATGATCCAGCAGGGAGAATTTGATAATGTTGTAAATGATTATCCAACCATATATCATAATGCGCTGGTGAAAAACAATGTTCGTCATATGTTTAACGTAGTTTCTTACGGACATGACTGGAAAGCGTGGAGAGAGGGCTTGTATAATTTTGCAAGACGAATCTTTCAATAATATAACGTGAGTAAATTTAAGGAGGAAATGAATATGAGAAAGAGAGCATTAGCAATGGTTCTTGCCGGTGCATTGTGCGTGACTGCGGTTATTCCGGCCGGCGGTCAGGCAGATGCGGCGAAAAAACCTGTTTTATCCAAAAAGAGCATCAAACTGGTAAGCGGGAAAAAGGCAGTGATAAAAGTCAAAAATGCCGGCAAGGCGAAAGTTACCTGGAAAAGCAGCAATAAGAAAGTCGCTGCGATTGGCAAAAAGTCGAAGAAGTCAGCACAGATCATTGCCAAGAAAAAAGGCAGTGCAAAGATTACCTGCAAGGTGCGGCTGAAGAAAACGTATACCCTTACGTGTAAAGTAAAAGTAACAAATTCACAAAAAAATAGTTCGACGGAAAAAACACCGGAAGTAACGCCGGGTACGACAGTCAGCGCAGCGCCTTCGGCAGCAAGCAGTACAGCGCCGGCAGCAACGGCAAGTGCGTCGCCGAAAGTGACTCCGCAAACAACACCTGCGGTAACGGTAAAACCGGCACCGACATTAGCACCGGCAGAAGAAGACAGTATACGTGGTGCTTATCAGGATCTGTTCAAATATCTTGGAACTTGTGTTAATTATGGATCAGATCCAAGCACGAGCCAGCTTCAGAACGATAAGACGCTGAATTTCGTAAAGAAGCATTTCAATAGTATTACGATGGAGAATGAAATGAAACCGGACGCTGTCCTTGGCTCCAAAGTAACTGCCATTTCGAAAGGAGAGGCGGAAAAACTTGGGTATATCATTCCTGCGGAGTATAAGGAAGAAACTGTACCGAAATTAAACTTTGAAAGAATTGACAAGATTTTACAACTTGCGTATGACAATGGCTTGGATCTTCGTGCGCATACACTTTTGTGGCACAGTCAGACACCGGAATGGTTCTTTGCACAGAAATTTGATGCGGATGAAGATGATGTAGATGTCGATACGATGAATGCCAGACTTGATTTCTATGTCTGCACGGTGATGGATCATGTAATGCAGAAGGAAAAAGAAATTGCAGGTGAAGCCGGTAAGATCGTATATGCATGGGATGTTGTCAATGAGTATCTTCATCGCGGAAAAGCCTGGAGCCATAACTGGACAACCGTATACGGGGACATGGAAGATCAGCCGTCCTATGTGAAACGAGCATTTGAGCGTGCTTATGAGATGCTTGAAAAGTATAATGCAACAGATAAAGTTACGTTGTTCTACAATGATTATGACACGTATTTTGAAGTAGAGGATCTTCTTGCTCTTGTGAATTTCATAAACGAAGGTGAGAAGACAAAAATCTGTTCCGGAATCGGCATGCAGAGTCATGTTGATATCAAGAGACCAACCGTAGAAGAGTATGGTACAGCACTGGAAAAGTTTATGAATGCGGGCTATGAAGTTCAGATTACGGAACTTGATTTCACAATCAACTTCAATACCGATGGAAGCAATCCGTCCTACAGTTACAAAGACGAGGGAGAGACTGTGGAAGAACAGGCGGTCTTTGTGAAAGATTTCATGGAAATGGTCATTGAAAAACAAAAGAACCGTGATAAAACCGCAAGTCCAAAAGGAATTACCGGTGTTACACTCTGGGGACTTTACGATGATATGTCCTGGAGAGGAAAGTGCCAGCCGCTGCTTTTCGGTAAATCCATTGATGATCCGAAACCGGCCTTTACTGCTTTTTTGGAGGCTGCGCGTACAAAATAATATATTGCAAATTGGGTATGCTGTATAGAAAGGTATTATAAAAATAGAAACGGTCCCTCTTTCTGCTTGCAAGTTATGTCAAGTTATATTATAATTTGAGATGATCTGCAGATAGAAAGAGGGGCTTTTATGTTTGGACATATTATTTTGGCGTCCGGTTCGCCAAGAAGAAGAGAATTGATGAATTTTATTACGGATTCGTTTGAAGTTTATGTTTCAGATTGCGAAGAAGTGATTCGAAGCAGCGTGCCTTCGGAGGTAACGAAAGAACTGGCAGAACAAAAAGCGGACGCGGTTTTGAAAGAACTTCCGGAGAAGAAAAAAGGAACCGGAGAGTTTCTTGTCATTGGTGCGGATACGGTCGTAAGTTTTCGGGGAAAGATTTTTGGAAAGCCTGCGGATAAAAAAGAGGCAGAAGAGATGCTGTCCATTTTGCAGGGACAGACGCATGAAGTGACGACAGGGGTTGCCATGCTGGCAGTTTCAGAGGGAAAAGAGATACGCCGCGAAGTGTTTTATGAAACGACAGAAGTGCAGGTTGCCCCGATGTCAGAGAAAGAAATAGACGGGTATACAGCTTCCGGGGATTGCTATGATAAAGCAGGAGGATACGGGATACAAGGCGTGTTTTCCAAATATATTTCCGGCATACAGGGAGATTATTTTAATGTAGTTGGATTTCCGGTACATCGGATTTATAACATGTTGAAGGAGTTTGAAAAAGATTGTAGAAAATAATTCAAATTTTTCTTGACATTTATAATGTACTTAGGTATAATAGTTTTTGTCGCTGGGAGTTGTTGGAGAAACGATGACAGCAAATGCGCGAGTGGCTCAGTTGGT
>DJNB01000027.1 GCA_002435545.1 Lachnoclostridium sp. UBA6475 | reverse complement strand
CGTTTATCAAACGCCTAAAAAAAGCAAAATAAGGAGAGGAAATTTTATGGATAATAAGTCAAGTATAACAGCGTTAATGTCAGCTTTTGGAAGAGCTTTTCATACGGAAAACGAAAAAGATCCGGTATTTGCCGATACAAAGGCAAAGGAACTTATGACAGAGGAAGAATACGATTCGATTGGAAAATACATTTTGAGCGGCATTGATTTTTTTGCGCCGGACAAAAAGGGAACCTTTGAAAAGGAAGAGGATGCGCTGCGCTATTTAGTACATACGCAGATCGCGCCGACACCGGTTGCCCGTGCAAGATTCTGCGAGGAAAGCCTCAAGACGGCAGTGCAGACAGGCACTACACAATATGTCATTCTGGGGGCGGGAATGGACACATTTGCTTTCCGCGAGCCGGATTTTATGAAGCAATACAAAGTGTTTGAAGTTGACCATCCCCAGACGCAGTCGGATAAAATAGAGCGTGTAAAACGTGCCGGATTCGAGGTTCCGGAGAATCTATTTTATGTGCCGGTTGATTTTGCCAAAGATGATTTAAAGGCCGGATTGTTGAAAGCAGGTTTTGACCCGGATCAAAAAACATTTTTCTCGTGGCTCGGCGTCAGTTATTATTTATCGCAGGAAGAAATAGAAACCATGCTTGATAATATTGCTTCTTTTTCGGCGGAGGGCAATAGTCTGGTCTTTGATTATGCGGACGAAAACCTGTTTACTTCCGGGGTGAAGCGGGTACAAAATATGATCGCAATGGCGGGAGCCGGCGGAGAGCCAATGAAATCCTGCTTCGACTATAGAAACCTCGAAAAACTATTAGAAAAACACAGGTTTTACATTTATGAATGGATGACAGCGGAAAATATCCAGGTAAAATATTTTGCAGGCCGCGGAGAAGAACTGACGGCATTTGAGCATATCAATTATGTTACGGCTGTTTTTAAGTAAATTGATAAATGCCGTTTTCTTGACAGCATGGCGGTTATAAGATAAGGTGAGAATAGCAGGAAACAGATATACGTATTGGAGGACAAATGTTGCAAAAAAAACAGGGAAAAATTGGAAAAACGATTTCTAATCTTAGGATCGTATGGATTGCCTTGCGCTTTTGCTGGCAGTTTATACTTATTAATGTGTTGGTGTTGCTGCTTTCAGCGGGAATTACGCTGGCGTTAAATATCATTAACCGCAGATTGGTGGATGCGGTTGCGGACAATGCCGGTCATCGGATTACCGGCATTGTTATCGGCTTGTCAGTGACTTATATGGTTTGTTATTTCTTTAAAATGTCGAGTGGTTTTATCATAACATTTGGCAATAACTTTTTCCGTTATAATGTTCTTAACGTTTTCCAAAAATTGTATGCGTGGAAGAGTTATAGAGAAAAACAGGAATCTTTTTTTGTGAAAGAATATATGGATCAGTATAATTTTGTGGGAAATAATATCGAAAAAGTCTGTTCGTTTATTGGCAATATAACAAAGTTGTTTTTTTCAAATATCGGTGTACTTTTCCCGGCAGTTCTGCTCTTTTATCAGTATGAAAAAATACTGATTTTATATACCTTTCTTCTTTTTGGAACCCTGTATTTATCCTCCGCTTACATAGCAAAAAAAGAATACGAATTAGAGAAAGAACAGCGCGCTGAACAACGCGAGTCCGATTATTATAAGTCGTTGTTGATAAAGAAAGAGAATGCAAAAGAAATACGTATTTTTAGTCTGCAAAATATGTTATACGATAAATGGCGAGATATTTTTGAAAAACTTTACGTGCAAAAGAACAAAATTAATATAAAACGAATACGTTATGAATCTATGATGACCGCCATAAAACAGATGTTTCGATTGTTGGCGATTGCGATATTATTTTATGGTGTTTATCAGGGAAAATACAGTGTCGGTATTCTGGCAATGCTGTATGGACTGATTGAAAACTGTAACACAGAATTGGAAAAACTAAATAATATTGCGGCAAAAGGTCTGGGAAAAGATGAAAAATATGTGTATGAATTTGCAGATTATATTGCAGATATTCCGTTACATGATATCAAAAAAATCATACAATATAAACCGGAAAAGGACGCAAAGCAGTTTGATTACGGCGCATTTGAGACGTTGTCATTGTCTAATGTTTCATATCAATATCCAAATTCTGACAAATATGCAGCGCAGGATCTGGATCTGACGATCCGCAAAGGGGAAATCGTCAGCATATTAGGGTATAACGGAAGTGGAAAAACGACCTTGTCCAAACTGATCTGCGGAGCATACAAACCGCAGCAGGGGCACATTTTGCTAAATGGAATCGAGGTTAGTGGAGAAGAGGAGTTAGGAAAGCGGTTTGATTATTTTTCCGTAGCGCCACAGGAATATTCCAAATTTTCGCTGTCAATGCGGGAAGTAATTTCCCTGGGTGACCGCGAAAATGCGGACAATCCTGCATACTATGAAAAGGTAATAAAAGAAATGAAATTAGCATCATTCTTTGAAAAATACGCAAAGGGGAGTGATGCAATATTAGGAAAACAATATGACGGTAACGGGATCGAATTATCAGGAGGAGAATGGCAGAAGCTGATCATTGCTTCGGCGCTGTTTGGCAGGCATCCGTTTTACATATTGGATGAGCCGTCGGCATCGCTGGATCCGCAGAAAGAGTTTGAATTACTCGATACATTGAAGAATGTTTTGCAGGGGAAAACAGCGGTTCTTATCTCACACAGAATTGCCTTTGCGCGGCTGGCGGATCGTATTGTTTTCATGGAAAATGGCAGAATTGCCGAAGAGGGATCCCATGAACAACTGATGGAAGCGAAAGGAAAATATTATGAATTGTTTACTTCACAAATGAATCTGTATAAAGGAGAAATGAATGAATGGGAAATAAGGTGACAGCAAAAAAATTTATCAAAATACAATTGCGGGTTTTACAGGATTTGATGGTAAATTATAAAAAAGAAAGTTTGATCATTATTGGGTTATCTTGGGTTGTTATATGTTTTGAATTAATTGATTTTAAAATCCTTGAATACATGACAGACCGGATCAATATAAATGATTTCAACAGGGAGAATTTTATTCAAATTGTGCTGACGGTAGCGGGTGTATTTATTGCCTTAGTTGTCTTGAAAATTATTTATGATTACCGTTCCGGCAAATACATATTTCAAATTGGTAAAGACATAGAAATGAAGTTTGTCCGCCATGTTTCCCGAATTGAATACGAACATTACGAAAAGGCGGATTTTTATAATGAATTAGATATGGCATCTCAGGCAGGTGGACAATATTCGCAAGCGGTTACCTGCATATCTGAATTTGTGAAGATACTGGTGCTTCTGGTTATGTATGGCGTTCTGCTGTCTGCGATCAATCCGTTCCTGCTGCTGGCGATATTTCTGATTATTGTGCTTTGCAGCATATGTGCGGCAATGGTAAAAGATAAGCAGCTGGATTTTTACCGAAAAAACGTATCGCCGGTGTCTAGAAAAAGCCGTTATTTTGGCAATATATTCAAGGAAAGATGGAATCATCAAAACATACAATTTTCTCAAAGTTTTCATTTTTTTTCACGGAAAATGAACCGATATAATAGTCAGGTCAGAAGAAAATATTTGCAGTTAAATTTACTTTCTTTCTTTTCAGAATTTATAACATCCTTTCTGTTTTTATTTGTTTTTCTGTTTGCAATTTTGTACACAGAAAATGGTGTGGTAAAGGGAAATTATACAATTGGATATTTTTGCATGGTACTTGCCATGCTTGGAAATCTGTTTCAAGTGATCAAGCGTTATACGGCGTTTCTGATTCAGAATAATTGGTATGTAAATGTGTTGAATGAATATTACAAGATCATGGATATTCCCATTCAAAATAGTGGGAAAGAAGGGCGTAACCGCTCCATAGTCCGTAC
>DJNB01000042.1:6612-14247 GCA_002435545.1 Lachnoclostridium sp. UBA6475 | reverse complement strand
TATTCACCTCCTGTTTTTTCCATCCAGACGATATAACCTTCTGGCATTTTTTTCCGTTTCTTCGATTACTTCCTGCTCGGAGATCCCTTTGATTTCGGCAATTTCACGCGCCACATAAATTAAGTTTGTGGAATCGTTTCGTTTGCCGCGGTTTGGTTCCGGTGAAAGGTATGTGCAGTCCGTCTCCAGTACAATACGTGAAAGCGGGATGGCTTCTACCGTCTCTTTCAAACGCCGTCCATTTTTAAATGTGATCACACCGCCGACTCCGATATAAAATCCCATATCGACGTATTCTTTTGCCATCTCTTTGGCATACGAATAGCAATGAATCACGCCGCCACAGTCTGCCGCATGGGTTTCCAAAATCATATCCATTGTATCTTTTGCCGCTTCCCGGCTATGGTATATAATCGGTAAATTTACATTTTTTGCCAGTTCTATCTGGCGGCGGAACCATTTTTTCTGAATGTCCGGTTCCGGCTCCTCCCAGTGATAATCGAGTCCGATCTCACCGATGGCAACGACCTTTTCGTCGTGGGAAGCATATTCCAGCCATTCCATATCGGATTCTGTAAGGGGTGCCGTGTCCGAAGGGTGCACGCCAACCGCCGCATAGGCAAAATCATAACAGTGCGCCAGTTCCATCGCCGCTTTGCTGCTTTTCATGTCGGCGCCTACGCATACAATATTACCAATTCCATTTTTTCCCAGCGAAGAAAGAAGGCGTTCACGGTCTTCGTCAAATGCTCTGTCGTCGTAATGACTATGTGTATCAAATATCATATTATTCCCAGAAAAGACAACAGAAGATGGCTCCTCTGTTGCCTTTTATCTCCATTTTATTCTTATTTTATCAGCAGATCTCGGCTCCTGCCGGCATTGGTTTTTCCGGTGTCAAAAGCGCCAGATTTCCCTCTGCATCTTCTGCACAGAGAAGCATTCCTTCTGACAATACGCCTGCCAGTTTTGCCGGCTTCAGGTTTACAAGAACCATGACTTTTTTGCCGACCATCTCTTCTGCACTGTAATGTGCTTTGATTCCGGATACGATCTGTTTTACTTCACTTCCGATGCGAACCTGGGAGCACAAAAGTTTTCTTGATTTTTTCACTTCCTCACAGGCAATGATCTCGCCTACCTGGAATTGCATTTTCGTAAAATCATCAAATGTGATCTCCGGTTTTGCTTCAATATCAATAACATCTTCCGGTGCTGCTGCTTTTTCAGTTTCTGCTGCCTGCGCCGCCTCTTTTTCATGAATCTTTTTCATAAATTCTTCTTCATCGATTCGCGCAAACAGAATCTCCGGTTTTTCAACTACTTTGGTATCGTTTGGATAATCTCCTGCTTTCAGTGTCTCAAGTTCGCCCTTTGGCGCATTGATCTGTGCAA
Source organism: Lachnoclostridium sp. UBA6475 (assembly GCA_002435545.1). Lineage (GTDB taxonomy): Bacteria > Bacillota > Clostridia > Lachnospirales > Lachnospiraceae > Eubacterium_F. Next base: position 12,852 of record DJNB01000042.1, on the reverse strand, counting down.
GAATCTTCTCACTGGTTTCCGGCATAAAGGAATCCAGAAGAGTCGCTCCGACGCGGATACCATCCATCAGATTATACAAAACCGTAGCCAGACGAGATTTCTTTTCTTCCTCTTTGGCAAGTGCCCAAGGCATCGTCTCGTCGATATATTTATTGCAGCGTTTGAACAGGGTAAAGATCTCCGTGATCGCATCTGCCACACGAAGTTTGTCCATTTTTTCTGTCACTTTGCCCGGTGCTGCATTGATCACTGCCTTCAATTCGTCATCTACCGGCTCGGAAACTCCGGCATCTTTTACTACGCCGTCAAAATATTTATTGGACATGGAAATCGTACGATTTACAAGATTTCCCAATGTATTGGCAAGGTCGGAATTCATGCGTTCTACCATTAATTCCCAGGTTATTACGCCATCGTTTTCAAATGGCATCTCATGAAGGACAAAATAACGCACGGCATCGACACCAAACTCGTCTACAAGATCATCGGCATACAGTACATTTCCCTTACTCTTACTCATTTTACCGTCGCCCTGAAGCAGCCAAGGATGTCCAAATACCTGTTTTGGCAGTGGAAGTCCCAGAGCCATGAGCATGATCGGCCAATAAATGGTATGGAAACGCAAAATATCCTTTCCGATCAGATGCAGATCTGCCGGCCAGAATTTGTCAAACATTTCATCGCTGTTTCCATCCTGATCGTAACCAAGTCCGGTAATGTAGTTGCTCAACGCATCTACCCATACATATACGATATGGCCCGGATCAAAATCTACCGGAATGCCCCATTTGAAACTGGTTCTGGAAACACAAAGATCCTGAAGTCCCGGCAAAAGGAAATTGTTCATCATTTCGTTTTTACGTGACTCCGGCTGGATAAATTCCGGATGCGTGTTGATATGCTCGATCAGGCGGTCCTGATATTTGCTTAATTTCAAGAAATAGGCTTCTTCTTTCGCCGGCTGGCACTCGCGTCCGCAGTCCGGACATTTGCCATCGACAAGCTGTGACGGTGTAAAGAAAGATTCACAAGGGGTACAGTACATTCCTTCGTAATGTCCTTTGTAAATATCTCCCTGCTCGTACAATTTCTTAAAGATCTTCTGAACCTGTTTTTCGTGGTCTTCATCCGTTGTGCGGATAAAGCGGTCGTAAGAGGTGTTCATCAGATCCCAGATACGTTTGATCTCCGAAGAAACATTGTCTACAAATTCTTTTGGCGTAATACCTGCTTCTTCTGCCTTCAATTCTATTTTCTGGCCATGTTCGTCCGTTCCGGTCTGGAACCGCACGTCGTAGCCCTGATTTCTTTTATATCGCACGATTGCATCGGCGAGTACGACTTCATACGTATTTCCAATATGAGGTTTTCCCGATGTGTAAGCAATGGCGGTTGTCAGATAATATGGTTTCTTTGCCATTTGTAAGAGCCTCCTTCAATTTTAACTTCCTATCTTTCTATTTTAGTGGGAAATCATGAAATTGTCAACGGTTTCATCACTCCACTCTGTAACATCTCTATTTCTTCTTTGTATGGCGGAATCGGATTTTTCGGATCGTCTTCCGGTTTGATCCACGGCGTTTCCAGTATTTTCGGCACATTGGCAAATCTCTCGTCCGAGACAAAACGGTACAGAGTATCAAATCCGATCGTACCAAGTCCCACATTTTCATGGCGGTCTTTGTGCGCTCCGAGTGGATTTTTGCTGTCATTAATATGAAATACCGCAATCTGATCCAGGCCAAGAACGCTGTCAAATTCTTCCAGTACTTCTTCGTAATGATTGACGATATCGTATCCCGCATCGTTTACATGACAGGTGTCAAAGCACACACGGAGGTTTTCCGGATACCGCATTCCGTCATAAATGGCTTTAATTTCTTCAAAAGAACGACCGATCTCGCTGCCCTTTCCCGCCATTGTCTCCAAGGCAATCTTCACTTTCATATCCGGCTTCATCACCATATCCAGTCCTTTGATGATCTGCGCGATACCGGCTTCTTCGCCGGCGCCCACATGGGAACCCGGATGAAGGACAAGTGTCTCGGATCCCATCGCTTCGGTTCTCTCTAATTCTACCGCGAGAAAATCCGTCGCAATCTGAAATGTCTCCGGCTTGACCGTATTTGCCAGATTGATAATATACGGTGCGTGTACGACAAATGTCTTGATTCCATTTTTCTTCATCAGCTCCCTGGCTGCCGGAATATTTAATTCTTCGATTTTCTTTCTTCTTGTATTCTGAGGCGCTCCGGTATACAGCATAAAAGTATTGGCGCCATAGGAAACGGCGGCCTTCACGGAGCCAAGCATCATATCTTTTCCACTCATTCCCACATGGGATCCTAATAAATACATCTCTTTTCCTCCTGTGTATTATTGTTCAAAAAATGCAGTGACAAATTCTTCCAGATAATACTGGTCTGCTGCCGCCATCAGTTCGCGGGCAGAATGCATCGCAAGGATCGGCACTCCCATGTCTACCATTTTCATCGGCAGATATTTGGATGCGATCGACCCCAGGGTGCCGCCCTGTGAAACGTCGGATCGGCTGGCAAATTTCTGATACGGAATGCCTTCGTTTTCAAAGATCATCATCGCGGTCGCCACGGCTTCACTGTCCGTCACATAATTCTGCGCGCTGGAACGTTTGATCACGACACCTTTTCCCAGCGGATTCGGATTGGTCGGATCGGATTTGTCCGGTTTATTGGGATGAAATCCGTGTGCGACATCAAGCGACAGGGCAAAACCACCTAAGATCGCCGTCTCGGCATTTTCTTCGGTCACTCCGAGACACCGGTATATTTTCTTTAACAAGCGGTACAAAAATTCGCTGTCCGCCCCCTGTTTGGTGCGGCTTCCAATCTCTTCGTTGTCAAACAAAGCGATGACATTGATCCCCTTTTCCCGTTTCTGATTCAAAAGTCCCTGCAGGCAGGCTTCCACCGAGGTAATGTTGTCCAGCCGCGGGGCAGAGATCATATCTTCCTGAATGCCTAAAACATCTCCGGCATCACAATTGTACAAATATAATTCATAATCTAATATCTCACTTGCCGACACTTTCAGTTCTCGCGCAAGCAGGGAAAGGAAAAAGTCTTTTTCCACTCCGGTTCCATCGACAAAAGCCAGCGGTTCAAGATCGTTCTGACGGTTGAGTTCCACGCCCTTATTGACCTCGCGGTTCAGATGAATGGCAAGGTTCGGAATGGTAAAAAGCGGACGTTTCATATCTACAATACGCACTTCCGGCTCAAATACGTTGTCGGATTTAATAACCACTTTTCCTGCCACGGAAAGGGCGCGGTCCAGCCATGTATTTAAAATGGCTCCTCCGTACACCTCGACATTTAATTTGCCATATCCTTTGCTGTCTACTTCCGGATTGCTTTTGATATAAAGGCAGGGATGGTCTGTGTGCGCCGCAGCGAGACGAAGCATCTGTCCGTCGTCCGCCGCCTCTTCTGCCAAAAATTGGCAGCCAATGGAAAATGCAAATAAACTGGAGTCGGACTGCGTCACAAGATAGGCCTTGCCCGGCTCCAGTTTCCAATGCGGTTCCTGCATGGAAAGCACGCAGACACCTTCTTCTTCCAATGTTCTTTTTGCCGCTTTTACTGTCGTAAAACTACACGTCGATACGCCGATCCGATTCAATAAACGATCTGCGGTTTCCTGAACTTCTATATTCATATCAATTTTCCTTTCCCAATTTGTATAATTTCTTTTCTTCCGGTTATACTCTTACTATAACCAAAGATAAAGTTAAAATACTTATCCTCCCCCCCTTTTCAAAAAGGAGCATCTTTTCTACCGGCTGTGCAGAAGAGATGCTCCTTTCGTTATTAGATATTTATAATTCCCAATGACTGGAGCAGCAGGAATAGTAACAGAATCGGTGCCACGAAACGAATCATGACTATGTACAATCCCTTTCTGCTGAACTTATATTTTCCATTCTGCGTTACTTCGTTGATGATGACATCCGGTTTTACAACCCAGCCGATCAAAATACAGGTAAGCACGGCTACGGACGGCATCAGGATATTGTTACTGAGATAGTCCATAATATCCAAGATCTGTGCTACACTTCCATTTGGCAGCGGCAGTTCAAAGTAAAACAGGTTGTAACCAAGGCAGACAACAATTCCGCCGATAAAAGCATAAATGGTTACAATGATTCCGCCTTTTTTTCTCGACCAATGGAACTTGTCCATCATACTTGACACGATGGCTTCCATGACTGACACGGAAGATGTCACTGCCGCAAAGAGCACCATCAGGAAAAATGCGACACCGATGGCGATGCCGACACCGCCCATCTCATTAAATACTTTCGGAAGGGAAACAAACATCAGTCCCGGGCCGCCGGACATTCCTTCGATTCCCATAAATACATAGATTGCCGGTACGATCATAAGCCCCGCAAGAAGTGCCACCGCGGTATCAAAAATTTCAATCTGGTTGATGGATTTCATCAAATTTACATCTTTTGGCACATAAGAACCATACGCGACCATAATTCCCATCGCTACGCTGATGGAGAAGAACAACTGTCCCATCGCATCCATAATGATAACGACCCAGTCTTTGAACGTCATTCCACTGACATCCGGCACAAGATATACTTTCAGACCGTCAAGTCCGGTTCGGGTAACTCCATCTGCGTCCGTAAATTTTATCGTCAGGGAATAAACGGAAATCCCAATGATAAGTACCAGTAAGATCGGCATGATAAATTTGCTGGCTTTTTCAATTCCTTTATCCACGCCGCAAAGTACAACTGCTGCTGTCGCTCCTAAGAATATCATCATAAAGAAAATCGGTGCATACTGTGATGTAATAAATCCGGTAAAGAACGTATCCTGCGCCGCATTATGTGCTTTGGCAGCAGCAAATACGGTAAGATATTTGACTACCCATCCACCGATCACGCAGTAATACGGCAAAATGATCGTCGGTACAAGGCAGGCAAGCACGCCTAATTTTCCCCATTTCGGATGAAGCGCGGCATACGCAGTAAGCGGACTCTGCTTGGTCTTTCGCCCGATCGCAATCTCTGTTGTAAGCAGAGCGAATCCAAATGTCAATGCCAGTATGATGTAGCAGATGATAAATACTCCACCATGATTTTTCGCTGCAAGGTACGGAAATCTCCAAATATTTCCAAGTCCAACGGCACTCCCTGCTGCCGCCATTACAAATCCCAGTGTCCCTGTAAAACTCCCTCGTTTTTTCTTTTCCATAAAATCCTCCTGTTAGTGTGTTGATATCTTCTATAATAATGGATTATGGATTATAACGCAAGGATTTTTTTTACAAATGTAATACCCGGTCTTTGATCTCCTGCGTTCTGCCCTGGTTCCAGAACTGTGTTCCGATGTAACCGCAGGTGCGTCGGGCGACGAACAGGGTGTCGGTGTCGCGGTTGCCGCAATTCGGGCATTCCCACACAAGTTTTCCTTTTTCATCGGTTTTTATCTGAATCTCGCCGTCGTATCCGCATGCCTCGCAGAAATCGCTTTTCGTATTGAGTTCCGCGTACATGATATTTTCATAAATGTGCCGCATTACCGCAAGTACCGCCGGTATGTTATGCTGCATATTTGGCACTTCCACATAGCTGATGGCACCACCGGGCGACAATTTCTGAAATTCCGATTCAAACGTCAGTTTATCAAACGCATTGATCGGCTCGGTCACATGAATATGGTAACTATTAGTAATGTAATTTTTATCCGTCACGCCTTCGATCCTGCCAAACCGCTTTTGCAGGCATTTGGCAAATTTGTAAGTCGTTGATTCCATCGGCGTACCGTAAACCGAATAGCTGATATTTTCGGCAGCCTTCCACTCTGCACATTTGTCGTTTAATTTCTGCATGACTGCCAGCGCAAAATCATGGCCTTCTTTTGCCGTATGGCTTTCTCCGGTCATTCGCACGCACATTTCGTACAAGCCGGCATAGCCGAGTGAAATGGTCGAATAACCATTATACAAAAGTTTGTCGATCGTCTCTCCTTTTTTCAGGCGGGCAAGCGCTCCATGCTGCCACAAAATCGGTGCCACATCGGAAACGGTGCCGAGAAGGCGCTCATGACGGCAGCGCAGGGCACGGTGGCAGAGCTCCAGTCGTTCATCCAATATTTTCCAAAATTTGTCCATGTCGCCGTACGATGAACAAGCAACATCAACCAGGTTTATCGTCACGACTCCCTGATTGAATCTGCCATAATA
>DJNB01000042.1:0-6542 GCA_002435545.1 Lachnoclostridium sp. UBA6475 | reverse complement strand
AAGGAGCGGCAGCCCATGCAGGTGTACACATCCCCCTGCTTTAATTCGCGCATGACTTTCGCCGAAATGTAATCCGGAACCATACGTTTTGCCGTACATTCGGCAGCAAGTTCCGTCAACGCATAATACGGAGAACCTTCGGAAATATTATCCTCGTCAAGCACATAGATCAGCTTCGGAAATGCCGGTGTGATCCAGACACCTTTTTCGTTTTTTACCCCCTGGATCCGCTGTGTCAGCACCTCGCGGATAAGCAGCGAAAGGTCATAACGCGTCTGTCCTTCCACTTCATCCAGATACATAAACATTGTGACAAACGGTGCCTGTCCATTGCACGTCATCAGCGTAATGAGCTGGTACTGAATGGTCTGAATCCCGCGCTTAATCTCATCCAAAAGCCGTTTTTCCGTTATTTTCTTTATCTTTTCTTCGTCTTTTTCCAGTTCGTTTTCCTCAAATTCGGTTTCCACTTCTTTATATATTTTCTTTCGGCTGATATCCACAAACGGCGCCAGATGAGCAAGGGAAAATGACTGGCCGCCGTACTGGTTGCTCGCCACCTGCGCCACGATCTGGGTCGTCACATTGCACGCGGTATAGAAAGAATGCGGTTTTTCGATCATTGTCTCGCTGATGACCGTTCCATTTTGAAGCATGTCCTCAAGATTGATCAGATCACAGTTATGCTCTTTTTGTGCATAATAATCGGAGTCGTGAAAATGAATGATTCCCTCATTGTGCGCATCTACAATTTCTTTCGGCAGCAGCAGACGCATCGTAAGATCCTTGCTAACCTGTCCTGCCATATAATCGCGCTGCGTTGAATTGATGCTTGCATCCTTGTTGGAATTTTCCTGATTGACCTCCTCGTTGCTGCACTCAATGAGTGACAAAATCTCTGCATCGGTCGTATTGGCTTTTCTGGCGATCTCACGCTGATAGCGGTAACGCACATATTTCTGCGCGATCTCGTATCCGCCTTCTTCCATAATGGCAATTTCTACCAAATCCTGGATTCGCTCTACATTGACGGCATGCGATGTCTTCTCGATCCGTTCTACCACTTTTCTTGTCACGTCCGCAATCTGTAAAAGCGTCAGTTTCTTATCATCCGTCACCTCATTGTTGGCTTTTTGAATCGCATTGCTGATCTTTTCCGCATCAAACTCAACTTCTTCACCATTTCGCTTTATTACCCATACACTACCCATCTGTGCCTGTCATCTCCTATCTTTTCTTTCTGTTGCACGTTGGTATTTTCCTTTTATCGTAAAGAATATCAGGGGATCCACTGCATTTCCTGATATTTGCAAATATATAGTGTTTTATTTTTATCTTGGCACAACATATAGTATTTATATCATAGCACTTTCGGGAGGGGATGTAAAGGGGAGATATGTATTATTTTCATGAAAAAGCGCCGGCTTTTTCTGCGGATGCTTTTATTGCTGAAGTAATACTTTATATTATCATTAGTCCAATAATAAATATTACAGTAATCATCAGAGGAATCATTATTAAATGAATCCGTGCGTTCTCAGCTTCTAAAGCAGCTCCTTTTTTTAGCACTTCAATATCAATTAGTGATAAGTTTGGATTTTTTTTAAGATATTTCAATCCAACACTATCGCCCTTATTGATACTTTGGGGATATAATTCACATTTGCTTGTTAAAATGGTCGGGGGAAACTCTTTGGTATATCTTTTTTGATTCACTTTGTAGGAAATAGTGAATGAATAGCGTGATTGTTTTATCCATTCATCAACTCTTAACTGATCCGGTCGTGTTAAAACTGCAACATTTTCTATAATACCCGTAGTTGAATCACCATGAATATCAATATATTTGCTTATAATAGGGCGTATTACTCCCCAGACGCAGAATGTGTCTACGATCAGAATAATTAGTCCTATACATGCTTTTATCGTGACACTTGATAGGGATTTTGGAAAAATTCTATAGTATCCTAAAGCAGCAATAAACGAACTCACAAGAATTCCAGCAATTATCCAAATCAAAATTGATATAATAGACTTTTTATTCATTGCACTCAACCTTTCACCATAAACAATATTTTTTCGCAAATATATAAATTATAACTCAATTTTATACAGTCATCTTTGTCTCCAATAATGTACCTGCTACTGTATCTTAACCTTTCGTTTACAATGCCATCCGCAAAATGGCTCTTCAAGGTCTTCACTATCTTCCATATACCACGCTACATGTCTCGTGATCTCGACATAATAGGTCTTTCCCTTTTTTAATTTTGGAGAAAATCCGTCTCCATAAGGTGCTGTATAGAGATGAATTCTTGCGTCAGACATATCCTTCTTTTCTGAATATCGAAAATAATAGGCGTCTTCTTCTTTATTATACCCGTTCTTTCCATATTCGGCATCCTTCACCGTGACATGTATTCTCCCTTTCGTAGAAGTCACACGGTACTTTTTGAAAATGGCATTGGCAGTAAGATTGCCGTACAATTTTTCCGTAATATGATTTGGAAATAATTCCCAATCGTTTTTTGCCGATATATACCATCCCACAAATGTATAGCCTTTTTTCTTCACTTTCTGAGGCAGTTTCTGCTGTTGATGATATTGATAAGAAACCGGTTTTTTCCCTAAAACTTTCCCTCCGTCCAGATTATATTTGATCTTATACTTCTGAAGCTTTGCTATCGCCGTCTTTCCCGGAGCGAGTTTTGTTACCTTTTTCTTGCCAACATACCAGCTTCGTTTTCCAGACATCGTATCTAGGGGAATGGTAATCTTGGAATGATTCGTAATTGTTTTTAATGCAATACAATTTGACGCAAACTTTTTATCAATTTTTTTCACCGACTTTCCAATGATAATTTTCTGTAATTTGGAGCAGCTGTCAAAGGTGTGTTCTTTAATAACCTCCACCGTATCTGGTATTTTAAAATATGAAAAATCGCAAGACTCAAAAGTTCTCTCATTTATTTGAATCACATTTTGCGACCATTCAATTTTTTTAAGTTTTGGACACGTTGAAAAGCAGACTGCTGGAATTTCAGTTAAGTTTTTGGGAAAACGTATTTCCTCTATATTTCCTCCGCCTGCAAACGCATAAATTCCTAATTCTTTTAAAGAATCCGGAAGAACAACCCGTTTCAGATAATTTTCCGCAAAAGCATAATCTCCAATTTTTTTCAACCCATCCGGAAATTGAATATCTGATGAGCAAAATGTATCAAATGCGCTTTCTCCAATCTCAGTCAAAGTAGTTGGTAATACTACATCAACGTTTTGATAATTCATCCCTTCAAAACATTTTTTTCCAATCTTTTCAATCCCATCTTCTATCACAATGGACTTGATTTTTTTATTAATCTTCTCGTCTTGATCGAATTTTTTTGTTATCATCCCTGTCCCGGAAATCGTAAGCACACCATCCTCTGACAGGGTATAACTGCATTTTGCTCCACACGTTCCTTTTATCTCTGCCGCATGAGACACCGATATCGGTGATGCCGACAAAAATAAAAGGGAAAATGTCAGGAGAATTGCTGTTATTTTTCTGTATTGAATCATTTTGCACACACTCTCTTTTATTGATTGTAATATAATGTCTTCTTTGATTATATCTTATGACAATTATATTTTCAATATTTAAATATACATTTTTTGGAAAGCATTTTGGGGAAAGTTCTTATAGACATCCTAAAACTTGAAATCTGTTATTCTGGTTGCCTTTTCCTTCAAATCTGTCTGCAAAAGCAACATAAAAGCACAATATTCATAAATTTCGTTGCCTTTTTCTTCGGATTCATCCTTTAAAAGCAACGAAAAAACGCAAGTTCTGCAATTCTGGTTGCCTTTTCCTTCAAATTTGTCCTCTAAAAGCAACATAAAAGCACAACATTCATAAATTTCGTTGCCTTTCAGACCGAACGTATGAAAAAGCGCCGGCAGACAACTTCTACCGGCGCACCATTTTTTCTCTTTATTTTCTTTTGAATTTTTTCCCTGGCTTTCCGTCGAAGGTTTCTTCTAACTGCTGTAACAGTTTTTTCTGCTCTTTCGTAACGGATGTCGGGACATCGACAACGAAGTCCACATAATGGTTACCGCGCAGTTTTTTGTTACGCAGGGAAGGCACTCCTTTGCCGCGCAGACGCATACGCGTTCCGGTCTGGGTGCCCGGTTTGATCGTACATGCCACTTCTCCGTCGATGGTTTTTACGGTTACTTCGCCACCGAGTACGGCTTTCGGATAAGAAATCTTCACTTCGGAATACAGGTCGTAGTCATGGCGTTCAAATTCTTCATGTGGCTGTACATATACTTCTACGAGAAGGTCGCCGCGTGCTCCGCCGTTGGTGCCCGGCTCGCCCTTTCCTCGGATACGTACACTCTGTCCATGGTCGATTCCGGCTGGGATCGAAACCTGGATCTTCTTTTTGCTTGCAATGTAACCGGTTCCGTGGCAGTCGGAACATTTGTCTTTGACCACTTTTCCTGTTCCATGACAATGCGGACATGTGGATACATTTTGTACCATACCAAATAAGGATTTCTGGGATGTCACCACCTGACCTTTACCACCGCAAGTAGCACAGGTTTCCGGTGAGGTTCCCGGTTTGGCTCCGGTTCCGTGACAGGTCTGGCATTCGTCTTTCAATGTCAGTTCCAGTTCTTTTTCTACGCCAAAGCAGGCTTCTTCCAATGTGATGCGGACCTGCGCGCGGATGTTCGCACCTCTTGTCGGTGCATTGGGATCACGTCTTCTGGCTCCGCCGCCAAAGAAGTCGCCAAATATGTCGCCAAAAATATCTCCCATATCCATGCCGGAGAAGTCGAATCCACCGGCTCCGGCGCCGCCGTTTTCAAACGCAGAGTGACCAAATTGATCATACTGACGTCTCTTATCCGGGTCGCTCAATACGGCATACGCTTCGGATGCTTCTTTAAATTTTGCTTCGGCATCTTTATCGCCGGGATTTGTATCAGGGTGATATTTTTTTGCCAATTTTCTATAGGCACGTTTCAGGGTAGCATCATCGGCATTGCGGTCTACCCCTAATACCTCATAATAATCACGCTTATCAGCCATTTTTATCCTCCATTCACTCACTCTTCGTTATAACCGACAGTACGACCCGCACCAGAGTACGAGCCGTAACATCGGAATCTATCAAGGTTGATTACAGTTCTCTGAAATCTCCATCGACAACGTCGTCTCCGCCGTTATCTGCTGTCTGCTGTCCTGCTGCTCCCATGTCCGGACCAGCTGCACCCTGAGCGCCGCCAGCTGCCTGCTGTGCCTGCTCATACATCTTAGCAAATACCTGCTGTGAGTTTGTCATCAAGGATTCTTTTGCTGCTTTCAATTCTTCGATATCAGCATCTGTCATAGACTCCGGCTGTGTTCTCTCAAGAATTGCTTTTACTTTGTCAATCTCAGCCTGAACTTTTTCTTTCTCCGAAGCATCTACTTTGTCACCCACTTCGTTGAGTGCTTTCTCTGTCTGGAATACCATGCTGTCTGCTTCGTTGCGGGTATCGATACCCTCTTTCCGTTTCTTATCCTGAGCTTCGAACTCAGCGGCTTCTTTGACTGCTTTATCGATATCATCATCGGACAGGTTGGATCCTGCTGTGATGGTAATGTGCTGCTCTTTTCCTGTTCCAAGGTCTTTTGCAGATACATTTACGATACCATTGGCATCGATATCAAAGGTAACTTCGATCTGTGGTACTCCACGCATTGCCGGTGGAATGCCATCCAGACGGAACTGTCCAAGAGATTTATTGTCGCGGGCAAACTGTCTTTCACCCTGTACTACGTTGATATCTACTGCGGTCTGATTATCAGCTGCGGTAGAGAAGATCTGGCTCTTCTTCGTAGGAATTGTTGTATTTCTTTCGATCAATTTGGTAGCTACACCGCCCATTGTCTCGATGGCAAGGGAAAGTGGTGTGACATCCAGAAGAAGGATATCGCCGGCGCCGGTATCTCCGGCAAGTTTACCACCCTGGATGGAAGCACCTAATGCTACACACTCATCCGGGTTCAACGATTTGTTCGGCTCATGTCCTGTCAACTGTTTTACTTTGTCCTGTACGGCCGGGATACGTGTGGAACCACCAACCAAAAGAACTTTGCTAAGTTCAGAAGCGGTAATTCCGGCATCTTTCAATGCATTGTTTACAGGAGTAGCGGTTCTCTCTACCAAATCTGCTGTCAATTCATCGAATTTTGCGCGTGTCAGGTTCATATCAAAATGTTTTGGTCCTTCCTGTGTTGCTGTGATAAATGGAAGGTTGATGTTTGTCGTTGTTGCGGAAGAAAGCTCTTTCTTTGCTTTCTCAGCAGCTTCTTTCAAACGCTGCATTGCCATCTTATCACCGGAAAGGTCGATGCCTTCTGCTTTCTTAAATTCGCTGACCATGTAATCGCAGAGTTTGTTATCAAAGTCATCACCACCAAGACGGTTATCTCCGGATGTTGACAATACTTCGATGACTCCGTCACCGATCTCGATAATGGATACATCAAATGTACCACCACC
>DJNB01000223.1 GCA_002435545.1 Lachnoclostridium sp. UBA6475 | reverse complement strand
GCGTTTCATTCGGTTTCCGCCTTTTGCAATGCCGGCTTTGATCTCATGGGACGATATGAACCGTTCTCTTCGCTGACGGGGTATGCCTCGGATGTTCTTGTAAATGTTACAATAATGCTTTTGATTATCATCGGAGGGATCGGATTTTTAGTATGGGATGATATTTTGAAATACCGCCTGTCTTTTAAGAATTATTCCCTTCATTCAAAGATCATTCTTGTGACAACACCGGTTTTATTAGTCGGCGGAGCCATCGGCTATTTTGTATTTGAGCAGAATTATACCCTTCAGGGAAATGACATTGGCGAACAGATCCTAAAATCGTTCTTTGCCTCGACGACAATGCGTACCGCCGGCTTTAATACAATTGATTATGCCAGCATGTCGCCCTCTGCTTCGCTTCTTTCTGATGTTTTGATGATGATCGGAGGAAGTCCCGGTTCGACCGCCGGTGGAATGAAGATTACGACGATCACGCTGGTTTTTCTCTCGATGGTTTCGATGCTGCGCGGACAGTCCGATACGGTAATTGGCAAACGGCGGCTGAGTACGATGCTGATCAAACAGGCAGCCGTTATCATTTTAGTGTATGCCGTTTATATTCTGGCAGGAACCATGCTGATCTGCCACATCGAAGAACTGCCGATGTCCGATGTGCTTTTTGAGGTCACTTCGGCCGTCTGTACCGTTGGAGTAACGACCGGGATCACTCCGCATCTGTGCGCCCTGTCACATATTATTTTGATCATTTTAATGTATGGTGGACGAATTGGCGGATTTACATTAATGCTCATCCTCGGAAAGCAAAACAAACAGCCGCCGCTTCGCAGACCAAAAGAAAATATTTTGATTGGATAAAGGAGATTCTTATGAAATCAATTCTTATTATTGGAATGGGAATGCTGGGACAATGTCTGGCAGCCCGTATGCAGGAACTTGGTAACGATGTTATGGTGATTGACCGTGACGAAGATAAGATTCAGGAGTTGTCAACCGTTTTTCCGGATGCCCTGTCCGGAGACTGTACCAATCCCGCGGTTTTAAAATCCATCGGTGTCAACAATTTTGACTACTGTTTTGTAGCGATCGGAGAAGATTTTTATGCGTCACTGGAAATTACTTCCATATTAAAAGAACTGGGCGCGCGGTGTGTCATTTCCAAAGCAAAACGGGCACGGCAGGCGGACTTTTTGAAAAAGATCGGCGCCGACGAAGTCTTCTTCCCGGAAAAAGAAATCGCGGAAAAACTGGCGGTACGCTACAATGCGACAAATATATTCGACTATATCGAATTAACGTCGGACTGCTCGATCTTTGAGATTCCGATCATACCGTCGTGGACAGGAAAAAGCATACTGGAAATAAATGTAAGGCAGAAATACCGGGTCAATATTATCGCAATAAAAAACGGCACGGTCATTGATCCGATGCCGGCAGGGGATTATGTATTTGGATCCGAAGATCATATCGTCGTCATAGGAAAATCCACCGATGTCTTTCAATTATCTTCGCAGACAACGGTGGATCCGAATTCTTATAACTGATCCCGATCGATCTTTTTTCCGTCACGCCAGATGCGCTCAAGATCATAAAACAAGCGGTCTTCCGGCGAAAATACGTGGACGATAACATCTTTATAGTCCATCAGGATCCAGGTGGAATTTTTATTTCCTTCGATCCGTTCATTATGAATGCCATTCTGGTGCATACGCATCTCTACATTGTCGGATAAAGCAGCAATCTGATTGCTGTTTTTTCCGTTGGCAATGATCAGATAATCCGCGATCACGGAAATCTCGTCGATCTGTATGATCCGAATGTCTTCTCCTAATTTTTCATCCAACGCATCATACGCGATGCGTGCCATTTCTTTTGATGTCATAGTGTTATTCCTTTCTGATACCACTCATACGTTTCCAGTGAAATCGTATCAATGGGTTGATTTTGTTCCCGAAGATAGGAAATTCCATTTTCCAGTGCAAAGCGCATTCCTTCATCCAAATTTTGGAAACAGGCGGTCCGGACTTTTTGCAGCGAATGCGGTTTACAGTCCATCGAACGCCCCGGCTCAATATAATCGGCAAGGTAAATGATCTTTTCCAGCGCCGTCATATCCGGGTGTCCCGTCGTATGATAACGGATGGCGGATAAAATCTCTTCGTCGTCTACCTGATATTTTGTCTTCGCATAAAAAGCACCTAATTTTCCATGAATCAGCGCGGGATTAAGCCGCTCCGTTTCCGTCAGGGGGATGCCTGCTTTCTCACAAAGCGTGATCTGCTCTTCCGTTTCATAAAACTTGGCGCAGTCGTGTAAAAGTCCGGCAAGAAATGCCTTGTCCTCATCTGCGTTATGAACGGCTGCAAGATTCGCTGCTGTGTAAGCCACTCCTAATGTATGCCGAAAACGTTTGGGACGCAGGGTTGCTTTTAAATAACTCAATATCTTTGGCGTCGTAACCTTTTTCTTAAAAAGCGGCTTTTCATAGCCATACAGATTGTGAAAACGGATATATTTCATCACCGCATCCGGAATCCGGTAAGCAACGGATTTCCCTTTTTGCAGCTGCTGGCGCAGTTCGCTGGAAGAAATGTCGATCAGCGGCATCTTGATAAAGGAAATGTTTGCATTGTATGTTTTCCTTAACTCTTCCGCTTTTTCTTTCAGCTGTTTTCCCGTTTCATCCTCGCGATCCGCTGCTAAAATATGGCAATGACTCATCACAAACGCCGGCTTATGCCACGTTTCGATCTCACGCAGGGAGTCGCCGCCCAAGATAAAATAGATCTCGCAACCCGGATTTTCTCTTTCGATAATTTCCAGCGTATCACTTGTATACGTGGTTCCTTCCCGCCGGAGTTCCAGATCTGAAAATACAAATTTCGGATTGCCCTCGATCGCATGACAGATCATGCGCGTCCGGTGCGCAGCAGACACAATGTCTGTCCCTTTTTTATGCGGTGGATTCTTCGATGGCATAAACCAGACTTCATGCAGTTTAAACTGCCTTGCAGCCTCCTCTGCCATCAGCAAATGTACATTATGAATGGGATTAAATGTCCCTCCCATAATACCGATTTTCATCATTTATCACGCCTTCTTCGATGGTTTTGGAAGTTCAATCTTTTTATTGTCTTTGGATTCGCGGTAAAGTACGACTTTCTTTCCGATCACCTGTACCACTTCTGAGCGGGTACGTTCCGCAATTACCTGTGCGATCTCTTTCGGATCATCAAAATTGTTTTTTAAGATGTGCATTTTGATCAATTCTCTTGCTTCCAATGCCTCATCAACTGCGGATATCAATTCCGGCGTTACCGAAGATTTTCCAATCTGTAAGATCGGTGTAATTTTCATTGCCAGACTTTTCAAATAAGCTCTCTGCTTGCTTGTCATCGTATTTCCTCATTTCTATTTGTAATATTCAAAACTCCATCCGTAAATCTCTACGGTGTCGCCATCTTCGATTCCCAATGCCTCCAGTTCTTCCAGCATTCCGTTATTTTTAAGGAATTTCTGGAAAAATTCAAAGCCTTTTTCCGAATCCAGGTTCGTGTATCCTAACATACGTTCCACACGCGGGCCATCGATATGATATACGCCTTCTTCTTTCTCGTCCGCATAAACGTTGTATGGTTCGTTTTGGAAATCCGGTTCTTCTATCATATATTCTTTCTCAAAGACAACTTTTTCCTCTTTAATCTCATCAAGCATGCCTTTGACATAATATAAAAGTTCCTTTACGCCCTTTCCGGTTACGGCAGAAATCGGAAATACTTTGATTCCCTTTGGCTCAAATTCTTCTTTGAGTAATGTGAGAACCGTCTCTTCCTCATCCCCGTAAAAGCAGTCGATCTTATTGGCTGCGATAACCTGTGGACGCGCAGCGATCTCTTCGCTGTAAGCGCGGATCTCCTGATTGATGATATTGATATCCCGGATCGGATCACGTCCTTCTGTCGAAGCCGCATCAACCATATGGATCATGACACGGGTACGCTCAATGTGTTTCAAAAACTGATGCCCTAATCCGATTCCCTCGGAAGCCCCTTCGATCAATCCCGGAATATCCGCGATCACAAACCCATCGGTTCCTTCCAGGTCTACCACACCAAGATTCGGATTGAGCGTTGTGAAATGGTAATTTGCGATCTTCGGCTTTGCATTCGTCACACGGGACAGGAATGTGGATTTACCGACATTCGGGAATCCGACCAGTCCGACATCTGCAATCATCTTAAGCTCTAAGGTTACCCAGAGCTCCTTCGCCGGTTTCCCCGGCTGTGCATACTTTGGTGCCTGCATGACTGATGTCACATACTGACGGTTCCCTTTGCCGCCTCTGCCGCCCTTTAACAGAGTCACAGGCTCTGTCTTGTTCGACATATCGAGGATAACTTTTCCGGTTTCTGCATCCTTTACGACTGTGCCTGCCGGAACTTTCAGGATAATATCCTTTCCATTGGCACCATGGCAGTTTCGCTTTCCGCCTTCCTCACCATCCTGTGCCACATATTTACGCACATGACGGAAATCCGTAAGCGTATTTAATCCGGGATCTACCACAAAGATAACATCTCCGCCATCGCCGCCGTCGCCACCGTCCGGACCGCCATCCGGAACATATAATTCCCGGCGAAATGACACATGTCCGTCGCCGCCTTTTCCTGATCTTATAAATATTTTCGCTCTATCTGCAAACATGGGACGCCCTCCCTCATAAATACGATTACCAAATTCACTCTTAAATCCAGAAAAAGCCGGGATATAACTCCCGGCTCTTCTAGTACTTTCTTACTCAGCTGACTCAACAGGGTATACAGAAGCCTGCTTCTTATCTCTACCCTTTCTCTCGAAACGTAAAACACCATCTACAAGTGCAAATAATGTGTCGTCTCCGCCGATACCAACGTTTACACCAGGATGAATCTTAGTTCCACGCTGTCTGAATAAAATATTACCAGCCTTTACAAACTGTCCGTCTGCTCTCTTGGCGCCAAGTCTCTTAGACTCTGAATCTCTACCGTTCTTAGTAGAACCAACACCCTTCTTATGAGCAAAGAACTGTAAATTCATTCTTAACATAGTCGTTACACCTCCTTGTAGTGTACTTGCAAATACTTCTTTCCGTATTCCTTCTCGATATTAGAAAGTCCCATATCTAAGGCACGGATCAATAATTGTCCTTGTTCATCGCCATTCGATGAAAACTTAAATTTTATGCATCCGGAAGAATCCTGCTCGCATGCACACGCATTCGCTGTGAGTGCATCCACCGAATTCACGGTATTAATGACAAGTGCTGATACCGAAGCACAGATAATATCTCTGCCTGCGTTCTCATAGCCTGCATGTCCGCTTACCGAAAATCCACGATAAGTCTTGTCCGGATACATATAAAACACTGCCTGTATCATAGTTCCAATTAAGCGTTGATTGCTTCAATCTTAACCTGAGTAAACGGCTGTCTGTGACCCTGCTTCTTATGATAGCCAGTCTTTCTCTTGTACTTGTAAACAACAACCTTCTTACCCTTACCTTCGCCAAGAACAGTTGCCTTTACAGAAGCGCTCTTGCAAGCATCTCCACAAAGTACATCTTTGTCAGTATTCACTGCAACTACGTCGAATGATACCTCTGAGCCTTCCTCAGCATTAAGCTTTTCTACCTTAATGATATCTCCTTCAGCTACCTTGTACTGCTTTCCGCCTGTTGCTATAATTGCGTACATATGGTTTCCTCCTATTATCATTACTCGCCAGTTTCGGTGCTGCATGATTGCAGACTTGTACCCCACTGTGCGGCACACTCGTATATATTAGCATCTGATTGTATGCTTGTCAACACCAAAAATATAATATTTTATATTTTTTTATGTTAACCTATTTGATTTTTGAAAATACCTCGTGCAGTGCACGTTTTCCTTTTTGTCTTGTCAGCTCAACAAGTCCAAGCCGTGTCATATCTACCACGGTTGTGCGGACCGGATCGGTACGCACATATTCTGTCAGCTTCTTCATAAGCTCCTGATTGTGCGCCTCTTCTTTCATGTTAATGAAATCAATCATTACAATGCCGGAAATGTTCCGCAGGCGGAGCTGCCTTGCAATTTCCTTTGCTGCTTCCATATTAATCTTCAGAAACTGCTCCTCCGCATTTTTTCCTTTGATTGACTTTCCGCTGTTGACATCGATTACCGTCATCGCTTCCGTCGGTTCAATCACCAGATATGCCCCTGACTTTAAGTATGCCCGTTTCGAAAGTGTCTTCTCAAGCAGGCTTGTAAGCGAATACCGGAGTGTCAGTGTATATTCATCTGTATAAAGAGGGATCTCCGGGATTGCTTCTGTCACCTCCGGAATATCGGTCACGATCTCCACGTCCTGCAACGCCTGCAGCCGTCGGATATCCTCGATATATTCAACCTCTGTGTGATACAGGCACGTATATTGTGTTGCATATTCCGCCTTTTTCATGATGGAATATAGCAGTCTCGCCTGTCCCTCAATCTCCCGTTCAATCGCTGCATTTTCTGCATGCTCTGCCTGTGTCCGGATAATTCCGCCCAATGTCAGGGCTTTTATCCGTTCAACCTCTGCCGCATTCCCTTCTGCCAGATAGAGTTGTGCATCCTGCTCTGCCGCATTCCCTTTTGCCAGATAGAGCTGTGCATCCTGCTCTGCGGCAAGCACCTCCTGCATGAGTGCTTTCAGTTCTTTTTTTCTCGCATTCTCTGCAATCTTGGAGGATACACCAACCGGTGTATATAGCGTTGTCACCGCCAAGCTTCCCTGCAGGGAGATATCCGTCGTTACCGCATAGCGTTTCGTCTTGATCTTATCGCGCACGACCTGCACCGTCACCAGATCACCAACCTTTAACTTTTCTCCATGGTAATCGTCCATCGACAGATAACAGCTCTCGCCCTTTTGGATATCCACGAACGCCGCATTGATGTTCGGCGACAGATTCGAGACTCTCGCCCGGTAGACATTTCCGAGGATACTTCCATCCTCGTAACAACGGATCTCCATTGCCTTTCCGTCCTCGAACAGAATTCCGAGTTTTTTCTTATTCCATTCTGTAAACACAAACTGTTTCATACTCTCTCTTATCTGCATCCCACATCATGCAGCCCATCCAACAAAATCTCGTTCCACTTGCAGAAAGTGGCTGCAATTTCTCTTTCTCTCCCATGTAGGTTTCCAGCCGGTGAATCCGGTAATCATACCGGTTAAATGGCACACCAGCCGTCTCACACATTGCCTCCACGACAAGCTCCGGTTTTAAATTATCCTTACTTCCGGATGCAAGCAGCATATAGATGCC
>DJNB01000040.1:23470-23590 GCA_002435545.1 Lachnoclostridium sp. UBA6475 | reverse complement strand
ATACCACCACAAAATCCGATGTATTTCTGGCAGGCATTGCCAGCCAGCTGACTGTCATCGTTGCTTACGCAATGAATTGTCCACAATACATTCGAAGTCTAAAACCTTTAATTGCCTGAA
>DJNB01000040.1:9925-23288 GCA_002435545.1 Lachnoclostridium sp. UBA6475 | reverse complement strand
AATAATTTATCAATTACCTAATGAATTATTTATTTTGCATGATGATGCCGTGCTGCTTTGATCATTTGTCCCAGGGTAGTCAGCACAAACCCGACAATTAAAACACTTACCAGGATTGCGGATAATGCGGCAATCGTAGGTTCTATCTGTAAACGGATACCATCCCACATTTTCTTAGGGATCGTAATCACGCTTGGACCCGTTATAAAAAGGGTTACTGCGATTTCATCAAACGATGTCAGAAATGCAAATAACATCGCAGACTGTATCGAAGATTTCAGCATCGGCAGTGTGACATGGAAAAATGCCATAAACCGGTTTGCTCCTAAATTCACTGCTGCATCTTCAAAATTGTTATTTATAATTTCCATCCCTGCATTCATCGTCGTAACGACAAACGGAAGAGCAATTACCGTATGTGCGATCACCAGTCCCGGCAGCGTTCCGTTAAGCTGCCATTTTAAAAGCAGCGCGTAAATAGAAATTGCCGTTACAATGATCGGAATGGTCTGCGGGAGTCTGAAATATTCTCCCAATACGGTTTTCCATTTATGCGAAAACCGGTTCATACAAACGGCCGCGATCGTTCCTAACAGAAGCGAAAGGATCGTTGTAAATATCGCGATCACAATACTGTTTTGTACCGCCTGTGCCCAAAGCGGATCGGAAAATAATTTTTCATACCACTGGGTTGAAAATCCTTCGTTTGGAAATACAATATACGAAGTAGGGCTGAAGGATATCGGGTATAAAATAAAGATGGGAAGGATCATAAATAAGATCACTAATACCGCTAAAATTGTTGCAATCATAACCATTTCCTCCTCTCAGACTTCTGCGTATTTCTGCTTCGTCGCCGCCTTGGAAGCCAGGACGATCATCATAGTAACCATTACTAATATGATGGAAATTGCTGAAGCAAAATTCCAGTTTAATACACCACTTAATTCATTCTGAATTGTCTGGGAAAACATCTGGCTTTTCTGTCCGCCAACCAATGCCGGCACGATATAATATCCCATTGTATTCAGAAATACAATAAAGAAACCTGACATAATTCCCGGAAGCGAAAGTGGTAAGAAAATACGGAAAAAGGTCATTGTCTTTCCCGCTCCCAGACTTCTTGAAGCAATGATCACATTTTTATCAATCTGCCCCATTACCGAAGAAATGGAAAATATCATATAGGGAAGCATAATATATGTCATTACAATAATGACACCGGCATCGTTATACAAAAGCTGAACCGGCTGTTTGATAATTCCCAATTTTTGTAAAACCACGTTGACCACTCCCTGATTCTGCAGTATCGCGATCCAGGAATAAGTTCGTACAAGCAGGCTCGTCCAAAATGGAATCTGTACACATCCCATGATAATGCACCGCAAAACCGGTCCGACACGATTCATAAGATATGCCACCGGGTAGCCAAGAACGATGGTAACCAATCCAATGATCAGGCTCAAACGAATCGTATTTAACAGTATCTTTGCATATAAACTCTTCGAAAAGAATTCTTTGAAATAACTCCAGGTAAATCCGTTATCATCCACTACACTTTTGGTAAACATATCCAAAATGGGAAGGATCATAAATACAAGCAAAAATGTAACAGAAATAATAAGGAGTAATTTCAATCCGTGTTTTCCGATAAACGATCTCATCTCTGCCATAAACAACCCTCTTTTCTATATTTCATCATCGTATCGAACAAGTACCATATCATACGGACGAACGCCGACCCACAAGCGGTTTCCCACACTCAGATCATAGTGTCCGCGTGAAAATACTTTCATCTTAAATTCGATACCGCTGTCGGTAATTACATTTACCCGGAAAGTATCTCCGAGAAATGCGCAGCTTGTGATCCGCGCCGGGAATTTAATTCCGTCGTAATCCTCTTTTACAATCTTGACCTTTTCCGGACGGATGATAAAGTTTACTTTTTTATTGAGTCCTGCCCAGTAATCTCTCCGCTTGCAGTCCACTTCAAACAGGCGGTCGTCTTTGTCAAATACAGCGGTTATCTTTCCTTCACGGATTCCCCGGATCGTAGCCGGGATGACGGTAGATTCACCGATGAAATTCGCAACAAAGGTATTGACCGGACAATCATAGATCATCTCCGGAGTATCGATCTGCTGGATCTTCGCTTCTTTCATAACGCAGACCTTCGTCGCCATCGTAAGCGCTTCTTCCTGATCGTGGGTAACACTAATTGTCGTTAGTCCAAACTTATTATGAATGGCTTTGATCTCTAACTGCATTTGTTTTCTTAACTGCTTATCCAGTGCTGCCAGCGGCTCATCCAGCATAAGCACATCCGGGCTGAATACAATGGATCTCGCCAGCGCCACACGCTGCTGCTGTCCTCCGGACAACTGTCTTGGATACCGTTTTTCATATTCTTCCAGGCCGACGGTCTTCAAAATATCATGAACCATCTCTTTCTGCCGGTCCTTAGGCGTGTGTCTTATTTTTAGCGGATAAGCAACATTTTCTGCTACTGTCATATGAGGAAATAATGCATAGTTCTGAAACAGCATTCCAAAATTTCTTTTATGCGCCGGAATCGAACCGATTGTTTTTCCGTCTAAAAAGATGTCTCCGGAAGAAATGCTCTCGAATCCGGAAATCATTTTTAACACCGTTGTTTTTCCACCACCGCTTGGTCCGAGAATTGTTAAAAAATCACCTTTATTGATCGTAAGATCAATGCCGTCTACTACTAACTTATCGCCATATCTTTTGGATACATTTTGCAATACCAAATCTTTTTCAAGCATACCATTCATCCTCTCATTTGCGTATTCCCTATTATAGAAAAAAGGCACCGTAGTTTCCTACAGCGCCTTTGCTTTCGTTTACGATACAAATGTTAGCACAGTTATTTTTTTCTGTCTATAGTTTTCACTTACAAAGTCTTTTGTGCTTCATGCACAAAATGTTCAGCGGTACGGACGAGTCTGTTTTTCTCCACTCAGATAGTTTTTAATATGAAAAGCAAAATTCAATTCCGTGCAGAAATCCATACTATTTAAGTCTCTTCGCAGCAATTTTGTTATTTTATCCAGCCGGTACCGCATCGTATTTCTATGAATATACATCGCTTCTGCCGTCTCATTGGCGTTCTTGTTATGTTTCAGATACATCTCCAATGTTTCACAGAGATTTCCATCCGAATAATGATCGGACTCCAGCAGCGGCTGTAACAGTTCCAGATAGTAGCGTTCGAGCAAGCCGGTATCCTTAATCTGACTGATAAAATAAAAGATTCCGATTTCCTCAAAGCGCACGATCTTTTGCTCTGCCCCTTCACTGCGAATCTGCTGCACCGCATGATTTGCCTCTGTCGCACTCTTTGAAAAATCCTGCAGCTGTTCATAAGAGGAGCCGATCCCGACGGAAACGGTCATTTTATTTTTTTGCACAAATTCATTTTGTATTTTTCGGATAATATGATCTAATTTGGCATGGTCAAATGCCTCTTCCGGGATCAACGCCAGCACCGCATCCGACTGCAGTGTTGTGAGGATCTTGCTTAATCCTGCCATGTAAAATTCCATTTTAATCGTAGAAAGCAGACTTTGTTTGCACGATTTTCTCCGCTCCTGCGGCAGTTTGTTTTCTTTTATATAAGTAGTCAGATGATCAATGTCAAAGGCAGCCACAAAATGCGGCTTTTCCAATTCCAACCCATAATATTCTCCCTGCCGCACGACATCTGCTGCCGAAAAACCGACCTGATATAATATCGTTGAAAAGATTTCGCTGATATTCGTCTCATTTTTCGCCTCTTCCACCAGGGCAAAACAAATGATCTGCGACAGATCGACGGTTTTGAGGTTCCAGTCCAGTTCAAAGAGCGGCATATCCATCGTGTCTGCCAATTGCCGCAGCGCATCACTCGCCTCCTCCACATTGACAACGAACCCTGCTGCCGTTTTTCGGTTAAACTGCCGCATCATATCCAGCATACGCTCTTCCGATTCCAAATAATGTAAATTTGTGACAATCACCAGTTCCCCGCCATGAATCCATTGTGCGAGATTATCCTGGTCTTTTACGCATTCAATACAGTCCGCAAAATAGATCCACCGCACACTTCTGCCAAGCCCTTGTTCTCCTGCCACCAGATGCAGCGAATCCTTTAATTGTTCCATAGAAAGAAGATCTTTACAATGCATATCCTCACTCCTTCTCTTTTGTCAAATGCTGTCGTTTCCCCTACATTATATCAAATTACCGCCATGATGCAATATTTTTCTTGTCTTTTTTGTGCTTTGTGCACAATTTATTTTATTCCCTGCACACATTGCCGCAGCCCACCTCCTGCTCTATAATGAACTTAGATTGAACCTGAAAGGATGTGTCGATTATGAAAACTTATGTAAATAATGCTTCCGGTGTGCTGAAAAAAGTTCTTCTCTGCCCACCGACTTATTTTGAATTTGAACCGATCAATGTCATCACTGAAAAATGGCTGGATAAAGGCGAGGCCTCCAACAAAGAGGCTTGCATGAGGGAACATCTGGAATTTCAGCAGGCTTACCGTGAAAATGGTGTCGAAGTAGTTCTGATGGATCCCAAAGAAGATCTTCCGTATGAAGTATTTTCCCGTGATTTCGGCGGCTGTATCAAAGAAGGCTACATCGCCGGCAAATTCCGCGAGCCATGCCGTACCGGTGAACTTTCCGAATACGAAAAGAAGATGAAAGAACTTGGAATCCCTTGTGTCGCCCGCTGTACTACCGGCGGATTTGAGGGAGGAGACTTCTGGTATCTTGATGAATATACTCTCGCCCACGGTGTGATCGCCCGAACCGATTGGGATGGCTTCCAGAATGTACGCCGCCAGGTCAATGAACTTGGCTACGAGATGATCGGCGTTCCGTGCGACCGCCCAAACCTTCACCTCGATATGTGTTTCAACATTGTTGCCGACAAACTTGCCGTTGTCTGCAAAGATGCGCTGCCTTCTAACTTCTTAGCCATGCTCAAAAAGCGCGGATTCCAGCTCATTAATGTAGAGCAGGAAGAAGTTTATCTGCACCACGCAAACCTGCAGTGCCTCGGAAATGACCGCGTCATCTCATTTAAGAGTAACAAACTGGTAAATGAACAGATGCGCGCCTACGGCTTAAAGGTCATTGAAGTTGACCTGAAAGAAATCTTAAAAGGTGGCGGCGGTCCTCACTGCATGTCATTCCCATTGGAAAGAGAATAAGATTAATAAGATACACCTACGCAGCACCCTGTCACTATCCCTCGCAGGGTGCTGTATTGTTCTACCGGCTAATAACTATTTCTTTTGCATCCGGAATCTGTTTTTTCAAAAATTTATGCATCTCTTCCTCGGTATATGGCTGATACCAATAATCATCCTGATCGTATGACTCGTCATTTAATACGTAATAAATTTTTCCCTTTTTGTCTTTTACTTTTAGAAAACGTATCTCTCTATCGCGTCTGCCAATCATCTTTTCCCGGTCAAACAAAGCAAAACGTACCGCTGTCTTTCCCGCCATTTGCGCATAGAGCAGATGCCGCTTTGGCGAATAATACAGTTTTTGTATTTTCCCATTCTCTTTTTCCGTAAAAAAGCGCTTTGTAATCACCTTATTTTTCTCATAATCATAGTAAATTATTTTCCCATTACAGTAATATTCTTCGATCCCATCCTGATTAAAATCCACATAAATTCCCTTCTTATTTTTCGCCTCTTTTTTCAACAATTTCTGCGCTTTGTTTTTCACTTTTTCTTTGGACAAAATTGTGATCTCATATATCGTTTCCCCTGTAGTCGTGTTCACTTTCACCTGTGCTTTTCCGGGCTTTATTCCTTTCACAAAAAGGGCTTTATCCGACTTATCTGCCAAGATTGATATTTTGTCGGAAGCATCCAGATATTGCTTGTATACCTTCACTTTTTTCTTGTTATTTACCGATGTCTTTGTCTTATACACATCGGTTGTCAACACTTTCTCGCCGCCTTCTACCACGGTTATTTTCTTTTGCGCTTCTGCCATATTTTGTCTGCCAAATACAGCCACAATACACATAATCACAAGAACTCCTGTTATCCTAATTTTTCTCATATTCTATCCCTCCAGTTACTGTATTACATAATTATTTAACTGTTCTTTTTCTCCCCGGAACACATTGCAGTCAATCGATTTTTCCTCTCCCTGATACCCGTCCAGCTGCGCTCTGTCCGTATACTGCCACAGCGTCCATTTTCTTCCAATATCTTCCGGTGGATAATACACATTACGGATCCACAATGGCACCTCGTCAAACACCCCATCAAGATACTTCCGGTAAACACTGTACGTGCAGTAGATCATTGGTTTTCTTCCATATTTTTCCTCCAATGCACCGACCATCTCTCCAAGCTCTTTCCGAACCTTTTCGACATCCGGCGGTGTCTCGGCATATGTTCCATAATATTCCACATCAATAACCGGGATCAGGCTCCCTTTCAAATCTCCCACTTTTTTTATAAAATGTTCTGCCTGCTTTGTTCCCTCACTTTCAAAACTGAAAAAATGATACGCTCCGCAAAGCATCCCCGCCGCCTTTGCTTCTTTCCAATTTTTGTCAAAATATTCATCTTCGTGCGCGCTCCCCTCCGTCGCCTTAATATACGCAAAATCCATCCCCTGCTGCTTCATCTTGCCCCAGTCAATCTCCCCCTGATAATGCGACACGTCAATCCCCTGTACCGGGTATCCCGCCGCCAGAAGCGTATTGATCCGAATGACTTTGGTTCCCACAAGCACAGAAAATACAATCGCTGTCAGCAGGACGACTGTGGGCAGAATCAGCCACTTTCTTTTTTTACCTTGCTTTTTCTTCTTTTTCATGTTGTTCTCCTAACGTGGTTTCTTGGTTTGGTTCTCCGAATGGGGCGCTCCGCACACGTCATTTCCTACTTTTTTCTTTTTTGGCGTGTACTGGCGCTGCCCGCCTGCCGCTCCGCCCCACCTTCTCAAAAGAATATACAAAAAGTATAACATTTTTCTTGCACGATTTCCATCCCCTTGTTACAATATAGATAAGACTAGGGATTCAAGCAAACCAAACTTATCCTTGAACCCCTCGACAGAACAAAACATAACACATTGGAGGAGAACTGACAAAAATGGGCGGATTTTTTGGAGTTGCAGCCAAAGACGACTGCATGTTTGATTTATTTTTTGGAACCGATTACCACTCGCATCTTGGTACAAGACGTGGAGGAATGGCCGTCTACGGCGAAAAGGGTTTTGATCGTGCGATTCACAATATTGAAAATGCACCATTTCGAACCAAATTTGACAAAGATATGCAGGAGATGAAGGGCAATCTTGGCATCGGCTGTATTTCGGACTATGAACCACAGCCATTGATCGTGCGTTCCCATCACGGAACTTATGCGATCACAACCGTAAGCAAGATCAACAACGCAGATGAAATTGTAGAGAAATTATTTTCCAACGGAAATACCCATTTTCTGGAAATGAGTGGAGGTGATGTCAACCCGACCGAATTGGTAGCTTCTATCATAAATCAGAAAGAAAATCTGATCGACGGGATTCATTACGCCTTAGAATTGATCGACGGCTCACTTACATTGATGCTTCTGACACCAAAGGGAATTTACGCAGCGCGTGACAAATATGGGCGAACGCCTCTTGTCATTGGAAAAAAGGACGATGCCTACTGCCTCTCCTTTGAATCTTTTGCTTACCAAAATCTGGGATATCAGGACTACAAAGAATTGGGACCGGGAGAGATCGACGTTATAACACCGGACGGCGTAAAAACATTGATGGCGCCGGGAAAAGAGATGAAGATCTGTACCTTTCTCTGGGTATATTACGGCTATCCTTCCAGTTCTTATGAGGGAATCAGCGTGGAAAAAATGCGCTACAACTGTGGGGCAAATCTGGCAAAGCGCGACAATGTCAAGCCGGATATCGTCGCCGGCGTACCGGACTCCGGAACGGCTCATGCAATTGGATATTCCAACGCTTCCGGCATTCCATTTTCACGTCCATTTATCAAATATACACCGACGTGGCCGCGTTCGTTTATGCCTACGATCCAGAGCAAGCGAAACCTTATTGCCAAGATGAAATTGATCGCTGTGCACGATCTCATCAAAGACAAGAGCCTGCTTTTGATCGACGACTCGATCGTGCGTGGTACACAGCTGCGTGAAACTACCGAATTTTTATATCAGAGCGGAGCAAAAGAAGTACATATCCGCCCGGCTTGTCCACCGCTTATTTATGGCTGTAAATATTTGAATTTTTCGCGTTCCTCATCGGAAATGGATCTGATCACGCGCCGCGTTATCGCAAGACTGGAGGGCACGGAAAATGTATCCGATGAAATTTTGCAGGAATATGCAGATCCGGAATCCGAAAAATACGAGCAGATGATCGAAGAAATCCGCAAGGAACTGAACTTCACTTCTCTTCGCTACTGCCGTCTCGATGATATGTTAGATGCGGTCGGCATTCCACCGGAAAATCTGTGCACTTACTGCTGGAACGGAAAGGAATAAGCCATGTTAAAAGATAAAGACATCCGCGAACCACTCTTTGATTTTTTGGAAGACCGGCATCCGAAAATCCGTATTATCGAAGAAAAAACAATGGGAAAATCCCGCGCGGACGTCATTATGGTATTGGAAAATGAAGTCGTCGGCATCGAGATCAAAAGCGATGCCGACACGTATGCCCGGTTAAGCCGGCAGGTAAAAGATTACGACCGGTATTTTGACCGCAACATCGTCGTAGTCGGCTCCCGGCATGCCCATCATATAAGCGAGCATGTCCCGGAATGGTGGGGCATTATCAGTGTGGAAGAAATGGATGGTCTCTGCGATTTTTACATTGTCCGCGAACCCTCACCCAATCCGAAATGTAAATTATTGCACAAAACAAAACTGCTGTGGCGCCCGGAAATTGCACACATTCAGGAGATCAACGGGCTTCCTGCTTACCGGCAAAAAAGCAAGGATTTTGTACGGAAGAAAATCCTGGAGAAAGTTCCGGAAGAAATGCTTCACCGCCAGATCAGCGATGAGTTGTTTGAACGTGATTATACGACAATCCAGCAGGAAATTGCCGCCTATAAAAAAAGATGAGCATATCACCTCAAAATGCCCGGTGACATGCTCTTTTTTCTATTTTTCTCTTCCATTCAGGATCGGTTTGCCGTCCGCTGTCCATTCCACCGTTTGAATGCGCGCATGGCGGCAGGGGTCGTGCAGCGGATCATTGTCGGAATATCCGCATTTCCCCTCAAAGCATTCCTTGCTTCTCGCATGATACACGAAAATATCATTGCCCGCCTCGTCCTTCGTAAAGGAATTGTGCCCCGGTCCATATTCATCGACAAGATCATCCGAAGTGAGCAATGGCCGGTCAAATTTTGTCCACGACTTAATGTCAAGCAGGTTCGCATTTTCATCCGCTTCCAAAGCACCTACGCAATACTCCGGGCCTGTTCCCGAAGCCGAAAAGCAGACAAAGATCTTTCCCTCGTGCTTCAACACCGCCGGCCCTTCATTTACCGCATAACGCACTTTTTCCCAGTCGTATTCCGGTGTCGTAAGCAGCATTGGTTTTGTAATAATTTTCCAAGGCTCCGCCGGATCGATCTGCGCCATATACAGACAGGAAATCTTCACTTCACTGTGCTGCGCCCAGATCACATAATGCTTGCCGGACGCCTCAAAATACGTCATATCCAAAGAAAATCCCGTAAACGAGAACGTGTCGCCTTCCGTCTTCTGAAATTTTCCCTTTTCTGTCCAGTTTCCGGTATAAGGATCCTGACTGTCGCACACCAGCACATTGCAGTCAAATGCCCAGTTATTTTCCGGATCACTGCTTCCCGCATAAAAAATGTACCAGCTGCCACCGATATAATGCAGCTCCGGCGCCCAGATAAAACGGTGTGTCTTGGTCTTTTCGCCCGCCTTCCAGATTGTAATCTCCTCTGCCTCACGCAGTCCGGCCACCGTCTTCGACCGGCGCAGGATCACGCGGTCATACCCTTCCGGATCGTCGCCCCTCTTCATCGGATACGAAGCGGTAAAATAATACCAGCCATCGTCCGCCTTTATCATAAAAGGATCTGCTCTCTCCAAAATAAATGGATTTGCGTACTCATTCTGTCTTCCCATGTTGTCATTCCTCCTAAATTTATTTTGTACTATCTCTATGTTACCAAAAATAACCGGAAATGTCACGTCATTTTATTATGTTTTGCATCATTGCCTCGTTTCATTTGCAATCAGAAACGGAAACATATAAATCGGCTTTAATTCCAAATTTTCCTCTCGTGACACATCCTTTTGAGAAAACAAGTATTGTCTTCCTACATATTTTGAATATTTCTTTGCAAAAGCTAAAATTGATTTATGGTTCTTTGTGGCGGACGACTTCACTTCAATTGGAATAATTTTATTTTGACGCGTAATTAAAAAATCAATTTCATACGAATGTGTACTATTCTTTTTTCTCCAAGTATGGTAATACAAATCTTTTTCATTGGCAGTCAGCATCTGCGCAACTACATTTTCATACAAGTATCCTAAATCCGCTTCTAATTTATCACTTAAAAGTTTCTTGTATATATCTGACTGCATTCCCGATGCGTCACCAAACAACATTGTAGTAAGCAGACCCGTATCCGCCATATACAGTTTAAATTTATCCGCTTCACGCGTCTGTGCCAACGATATATTAGGGTTTGTTACATGATAGCATGGCAATACAATTTTGGAATCCAGTAAATCAAACAATCTTTCCTCGTCTTTTTTTGTTTTCTGTTTTCCGGTTGCCGCACTAATGACAAAATGTTTCTTTTTTAATGCCAGCTGGGCCGGTATTGATTTATATATATCGGAAATTCTTCCGGATTTATCAATTTTTTTAAGATCTTCCAAATACAACTCTATTATCTCTCTTTTAACTCTGTCAACATCATCAAAGTTGTTTGTATCAATAAACGTCTCTACTGCCTGCGGCATTCCACCTATTGCCATATACAATCGAAAATCCCGCATCAACTTACGATTGACCGAATTTCCAACTTTTTTATCTAATTTACATAGGTCACATAGAATTTTACTATCCCTGCCCGTTGCCCACAAAAACTCTTCATAATCCATCGGATAAACATTTATTTTATGCTCCTCCGAAGGAATTACTATGTCAGCAACATTCTTTTTTATTGATATCAGAGATCCTGTCTCTATATACTGATATCTTCCATCTTTTACCAAATATTTAATTGCCTGTCTTGCTTTGGGATATAATTGAATTTCATCAAAAATAATAACCGATTCTCCTTGGATAAGTTTGATCCCGGTTTGAGCCTGCAAACGTAAAAAAAACATATCCAGATTAGCAATGTCCCGAAAAATATCCAGAACTTCTTCTGTTATATTAGCAAAGTCAATTTTAATATAAGATTTATACTCATTTTGAGCAAAATATTCCGCAATTGTTGTTTTTCCCACACGCCTTGCTCCTTCAAGCAGGCACGCATACTTTTGTGCATACTTTTCCTTCCAGAGCAATAATCTATCATAAACTTTTCTTTGAAACATTCAATCGCCTCCAAACATCATTATTTCAATACAATTATATTCGA
Organism: Lachnoclostridium sp. UBA6475; assembly: GCA_002435545.1. Lineage (GTDB taxonomy): Bacteria > Bacillota > Clostridia > Lachnospirales > Lachnospiraceae > Eubacterium_F. The sequence goes on along the minus strand of DJNB01000040.1, from coordinate 11,630 downwards.
AAATTATATTTTTTTCAATATGCTTTTCTTTGAAAAATATGCTTTTTTCAGCATTACATGCCAAGCTTTTTATATGAAATTACCTCTTCTTTATAACATGGTATCTCACATTTGCCTCATTGTCAATAATTGGAATTTCTTTGCGGTTCTCCATCAATTCCTCCGGCCAATCTGCCAGATTTGTCGTAAAGCAAAGCAGTGTTGATGTCCGGATCAGCTCCTCCAGTTCAAAATCATCTGTCTGAACGAGAAACCTCGATGCCGGCATTTTTTCCTTACACACTCCCGACCAGAAACCGATTTCTTCACGCACCAGGCAGTTAAATCCATTGATCTGCGCAAAACTCACTTCGTCATAACCTGCCAGCTCATGATCCGTCCGCACACAGAGCGCCAGATTTTCCTCGATATAAGGAATACTCAGCAAATCCTTGTCTTCACATTCATACGGAAGCACTCCCAGATCACAGTTTCCCCCTCTTATATCCCGGATGATCTGCCCGATATCACACGTCGCCGACGAAAATGTCTTGTCCGGATATTTTTTCCCAAGTTCCGGCAAAAGCGACCACAGCGGCGCCGGTGCGCAGGATTCAATAACAATTGTTTTTTGCCTTTTATCAAAATTCTGTACTTTCGATATTGCATTTTCAGCCTCCTGCAATACTTTTCCGGCACATTCCACCGCCAGTTTTCCGGTTTCATTTAATGAAATGTGGTTCTTGCCTCGTTCAAACAATGCCACGCCAAAGTCTTCTTCTATTTTTTTCATATTCCGCGTGATCGATGGCTGTGATATATTAAATTTCTCCGCCACTTTCGACAACGTTCCATATTGTTCAAAAGCAATGAATTGTTCTAATTCTTCCAGATGAAGCATTTTCTATCTCCTTTCTACTATTCATTTTGTGAAATGTATCTTTCAATATTATTATTGTACATTTTTTGAATCTCGTTGTAAACTAAAAATAACAAAAACAAGGAGGGTTCTATCATGAATTATGTTACATTGAATAACGGCGTAAAAATGCCACAGCTCGGATATGGCGTGTATCAGACACCGCCGGAAGAAACGGAAAAATGCGTATTAGAGGCAATTGAGACCGGTTATCGCAGCATCGATACCGCACAGGCATATGGAAATGAAGAGGGCGTTGGAAATGCCATCGCAAACTGCGGTCTTCCCCGCGAAGAACTCTTCATTACAACCAAAGTCTGGATCACCAATGCCGGATACGAAAAGGCAAAAGCATCCATTGACGAGTCCCTGAAAAAACTGAAAAGCGACTACGTGGATCTTCTTCTGATCCATCAGCCATTTGGCGATTATTACGGCACTTACCGCGCAATGGAAGAGGCTTATAAGGCCGGCAAAGCAAGAGCAATCGGTGTTTCCAACTTTTATCCGGATCGTTTTCTAGACATTGCTCATTTTGCAGAGATCACACCGGCGGTAAACCAGATTGAAACGCATGTATTTCAGCAGCAAAATGAAGCACGGAAATATTTGCAGAAAAGCGACACGAAAGTAATGTCCTGGGGACCGTTTGCAGAAGGAAAAAATGACTATTTTAATACCCCGGCACTTGTTGAAATAGGAAATAAATACGGCAAAACCTCTGCTCAGACTGCCCTTCGTTTTCTGCTCCAGAAAGATGTTATTTTAATTCCAAAATCGGTTCACAAAAACCGCATGGAAGAGAAT
>DJNB01000040.1:0-9897 GCA_002435545.1 Lachnoclostridium sp. UBA6475 | reverse complement strand
ATCTTTGACTTTTCATTAAACGAGGAAGAAATGAAAAAAATTGAAGCTCTCGACACCGGAAAAAGTCTGTTTTTCTCACATCACGACCCGGCAACCGTCGAATGGTTTATGAGCATTGTTTAAAAATAACTTATCCTATTAAAAGACCCCCGGCTGCGATGGAAGCGTCATTTCCATTTTGGCCGGGGGTCTATTTTTATGCAAATAATTCCGGATAGTATGCATCCTTTCCAAACGGCACAAACTCCCCTTTTTCAATAAGTTCCACGATTTCTTCCGCCGTCATCCATTTTGCATCTATCGTTTCCTCCTGCTGCAAAACGACATCTTCAATCAACGTATTGTCTTTAAATACCCACACATCCAAAAAGCCGGGATTTTCCCACGTAAACTTCTCTCTCTGAAACGACCGAAACAAATACCCGCTTTCGGGATCAAGCGATATCCCCAATTCTTCTTTCACCTCGCGCAATGCGCCGTCTTTACTCTCTTCACCTGCCAGCACGGAACCGCCTGTCGCCTCCCACTTAAGCGCCTGACTCTTTGTCGCTGCACGTTTTGAAATAAGCCATTTATTTTCATCGTTTTTTATCCACACTTGAACAACTAAGTGATATTCGTCCTCTGTCATAAACTCTCCGCGTGCTATTGTTTTGCCTGTAATGTTTCTATTTTTGTCGTATACGTCCCATAATTCCGGCATATGGGGATACCTCCTCTTTTTCTATATTCAACTCTCCCAACCCGCGAACCGCAGTCACTCCTTCCGGCACTTTTTTCCCCTCTCGATTAACCCAGATTGCCTTTATTCCCACTTCCATACACGGATAAATATCGGTCTGCAGATCATCTCCGACATATACAAAATCCCCTTTTCCGCAGGATTTCTTTAAACTTTCGAAGAATTGAAGATCCGGTTTTGCACAGTGCATTTCGCTGGCATATTTTTTTACAGAGAAATACGAGTCAATTCCTGTTCGCTGCAGCTTACGGTTTTGCTGCTCCGCCTGTCCATTACTTGCAATTCCTTTGTTTACTGTATTGAGTTTTTCCAAGCACGGAATTACATCATCAAATAGAACCCAGTTTCGTTCCAACTTTTCTTTATACTCAAAGAAAATATTTTCTGACGCTTCCAAAGACAAGACCCTGCCACCCTGCTCAAACAGTTCCCGGATACGCTGCGCCCCCTGCTCCTGAAAGGACATCTCCTGCCGTAAATATTTTGTAAAGTATTTCTTCGAAACATCCTTCCAATATTTTCCATATTGATCCACTTTCAAACCATACTTGTCCATAATAAAGCGTATTGTTTCACTTTCACTCTTACTATAATCGACAAGCGTGTTATCAATATCAAAAAGAATCATATTTCACTCCTCAAAACTCCTGCAAATCATTCCAGGTCAGACCGTCACGGTCTTTTGCCCATTTAATGTAGGTATTTTCCGTTCCTTTGGGAACATAAACTTTATTCCATGTAGGAAGTGCCGTGTATACGGAACCTTTGACTTTGCTTTGGATCACCGGTGGTTTCTTGCCATAAAAATAAACCTCTGCTTTGCTTCCAAAAAACATCCAGTGATCTATCACTTTTTCTACGGATGCCGGAATATGCACAGAAAATCCCTCTTTCTCCTCAATGCCTGTATCGTTATCGTCTTCCAATTCCATGCTGCCCATAACCGAAACATATTCGCCCATGATCTTGACCTTATCGGAAATCTGGATTTTTAACCCGGTTATCAGCACGCCCACAAGCATCTTTTCCTCTTTCGTATAGAGACAATTATCCTGCATTTCATATTTTTCATTTCCGGGCTGCAGCACAACATTCTGCAGTTTTGAAGCAGATAACGCTTCGTTTCCGATTTTAGTCACCGTATTGGGAATCGTAAGCCGGCTTGCCTGCGAAGCCAAAAGCGCATTTTGACCAATGCTTGCCACGGTATTAGGGATCACCACATTTTCCTTTGCCGAGGCTGTCCAAACCAAATGTGTGCCTGACTTCGTTAATAAAAAGCCATCAAATACGCTGTATTTTTTTGCATTTTCTTTTATCGAAAGTGCCCAGACATTCGTGGTTTTGTCAAATGCGTAACAGTCTATTTCACTCATATTTGCCGGAAATGAAACGCTTCGCAGCGCCGGACATGCCGCCAGGGAATAGCGGCTGATCTTCTGCACTTTATCCGGAATTTTAATACTTTTCAGCTGCTGCATACCGCAAAAACTTGCTGACTCTATCACCTTTAACGTCTTTGGAAGTGTCATTTCTGTAATGGCATTTTTTCTCACGGAATCCGTTCCGTACCATCCGTGCCAAGGCTCTAAGCGATCACCAAATACATTTTTATAGCACTCCCATTCGGATCCTGTTCCATATAATTCCTTTCCAAAACCAATCCGCGTTACCGGAGCACGCTTTATCGTCTTCGGAATCTGTAATTTTTTTACTTTTTTCTTCAATTGTATCTTGTAAATCCAGCTTTCCTTTTTATTTTTAGACAAGCAGGCATAATATTTTACATCTTTTTTGGAAATAACAATCTTTTTATCAATCTGCCACTTTGTTTTCAATTTCTTTTTTCCGCCGGCTGCCGACACAGAAGTGCCGGTGGATACTGCCATCAACAGGCAAAGGCAGAAACATACTGCTGTCACCAAAATAAAATATCTGTTTTTTTGTCTCATAATTTTCTCCTCCGTATTTAAGAATTTGTTTTATCTATATTGTTACTCATCAAACACATGCAGATCTTCCCAGGTCAATCCGTCACGGTCTTTTGCCCATTTAATATACGTTTTCTTTGTCCCCTTTGGCACATAAACTGTGTTATTAATTGGAAGCGCCGTATATTCACTTCCGGAATATTTACTCTCTATTTTGGGCGGCTTCTTTCCATGAAAATAAACTTCAACGGAAAGATCAAAAAACATCCAGCGTTCAATCACTTTTTCCACCGAAGAAGGAATGTGCACAGAAAATCGTTTTTCATCATCAACAATTTCATCGTCATCTGCCTCCAGCTTACCCATGACAGAAACATTCTCTCCCATAACTTTTACACTGTTCGGAATTTGTATTTTCAGCCCTTTCACCAGAACTGCCACAAGTGTCCCATCCTTTTTCGTATAAATACAATGATTCTTCATCGCATACACAGGATTGTCTCCATCCAGACTGACATTCCGGATCTTTTTGGCGGTCAATGCTTCTTTCCCAATGTCCTTTATGGATTTAGGAATATGAACGGTCTTCGCTCGTGATGCTTGAAATGCATAATCCGCTATACTTGTAACGCGGTCCGGAATGGTTACATTCTTTTTTCCCGAAGCAACCCACACCATGCACTTTTTTGTTTTATCAATCAAAATATCGTTATCAACCGTATATTTTTTAGCGCCTTTGGAAATAGAAAGGCTTTTGATCTGAAAACTCACAGCAAACGCATTGGTATCGATTTCACGTAAATTTTTTGGAAATTTAACTTCCTTCAAAGAGTCACACGCGGAAAAAGAATACCTCGGAATCGTCTTCACTTTGTCCGGTATATGAACCTTTTCTAACCGCTTCATGCCGGAAAACGCTCCTATCTCAATATCCTTCACCGTTTTTGGAAATACAATCTCCGTAATCGCATTTTTCTTTTTTAAATGTGTTCCATAAAGGTCATGCCAAGGCTCTAAGGAATCCCCAAATACACTGACAAAATAGTCCGACCCGTCAGCATATAATTCCGCTCCAAAGCCGATGCGGGTTACCGAAGCAGCCTTTATTTTTTTCGGAATTACCAGTTTTTTTACTTTCTTGACCGGATCTATTTTGTAGATCCAGCTTTCCTTTTTATCCTTTGACAAATAGGCATAATACTTTACACCATTGGAAGAAATTGTAATTGATCTATGTGTCTCCCATTTTGAGTCTGCTTTTGACTTCTCACTTTCTGCTGATGCGGAGACATTGGTTGATGCTGCCATTAATAAGGTGAGACAAAAGCATACTGCTGTCACTAAAATATGGTATCTTTTTTTCATATTTAATTTTCCTCTCCTGCAGTATATGAGTACATTTTATAAGAATTCCCCTGGGTAAAAAGCACGTAAAAATAATCTGTATCTCTGCTCAATGCAAGCACTGCTGAATTCTCATCAATAACATAGGTAGAAAATACTTTTCCATCCACTTTTTTTACCGCTTCATTTCCATCTAATGCATATATTCCGCTCTTGCATACCATATATATTTCATCGTTATATGTACAAAAACTATAGTTATTCTGCCCCAGATCTATCGCTATTTTTTCGTCGATAGAATCCGACTGCAAGTTCAACATAATGAGATTCTTTTTCGCCATATCACTGGAATACAGCATATCGTCAGCAACGCAGAAATTTCCATATATTGGATGTTCAAATTCTTTCGTTTCCTTTGTTGACAGGTTATAACGGATAACTTTTCCCGATGTATATGCCGCTGTAAAATTATTGTCGTCTATAAAATGCAAATCAAATATCTCACTTTTTGTTTTCGTATCTTTATCCTCATAGGACAGCTTATCAAAGTTTATTTTTTTCAACTTATTCTTCTCTTTATCATACCGGTACAAAAACAAGTTATACGTATTTTTTTCCTGATCCAATATAACAGCCGTAACCAAATACAGATAATTATGATTTGCAAAGATTCTCTGTACAATCATTTTGCTGTTTTCTTCGTAACACGAATCTTGAAATTCTGCCTGTTCGCCTGCCCATTTTCCGTCTTGAAGAACATATTTCTTATAAAAATACGTTTTGCCATTTTGTCCGATCGTATATAACAATGGCTCATTCTGCTCTGTTGTGCCAACCGTAATAAGGCTTTCTGCCGTGCCAATACTTTCAGGAAGCGACACTACTTTTTCCTGCGGTTCTTCTTGCGTGGAAACCGTCTCGCTTTGTTTATTTGCCGCAGGTTTCTCACTTTCCTCCTGCTTTTGGCACCCAAACGTCATGAAAACACTTAATAACACTAAAAATACTGCTGCACTCTTCTTAATACCTTCCATAAAACCGCCCTTCTTCCATTGAAAATATCAGGGTCAAAAACTTTGACCCTGACCGTAAACTCTATTCAGATTTCAATCTGCTTATTTTCCTGTATGTTTAAAAATGAATCATACAGCATTACCAAAACAATCGGCAGTATATTTCCCACCGTCAATCCGATAATGGCGACCGCATAATTCTGAAAATTAAACGCACAGAATACAAAAGCAATCAATAAAATGCCCTGCGAAACAGCATAAAGCAATCGCATTCTGAAGACTGTCTTATCATCTCTTTTTTCTTCCATCTGCGGTGGATTAAAAAATTTCCCTTTCGGGCGGCAGATGCTCTGTATGATATTTACAATCATCAGCACAATTCCCACTCCATAAAGCAATAAATAACTTCCATGAATTTCCATTTTCCTCACCTCCGGATTGCTTGAAAATTCCGTCACATCAGTTTTGTTTATTCTACCATATATTTACTTCTATAGCAAGGAGTTTTGCTTTTTTTAATTGAACATTTGTTCTTTTTATGTTATAATATTATTGTATAATCAAAACGGAAGCAGGATGTGATTTTCTGATTATTAGATGCCCTCTAGTTTACAAAGGAGGGTGATGCCCTATGAACACGCTTGAAGTTTTAACTCTTGTGCTAGTAATTTTTGCGGCTCTATCTTACATAGATAATCACAATAAAAAGAAATAGCATCCCTCAACCCTCGCAAAGTTTAGGATGCTATTCTTATAATACATTTTAATACTGAGGGCAAATCGGACTCACATCCGATTACCTTCTTAGTTAGATTATACACCAGGGCATTTGATTTTTCAAGTGCCCTTTTTAAAGATTGGTTGCTTTTCCGCCTCTCCCAATTTCATAGTAAAGCCGCTGCACTGATTATAAGAACCAAAAATGCCAGCGCCAGCCCCATTCCACCCTGTTTCTTTTTATCCGGATTACGCTCCAGGTAAGCTGCCGCAAAACAGCAGGATATCACTTGCCATATTATGGGGATCCACGGAAAAATAATAGAGGTAACTTCTTTCGGGAAAAATATTCCCACAAAAGTCAGTGCAAAAAAACGGGATAGCAGGTTATCGTCATTGCCATAGAAATTGCTAATCCCTTGTCATCATTTTGATTATCGTCTTTCATTCATCTTCTCCTTCTTTGTGAATACAGATACCGCCCATACTGGTAACAATTTCCATTATAAAAGATATACCCATAAATTGCAAGCAGTTTAAATACAGCACATTACGCCACAAATTTTTGTGGTGGGGGTATTTGTATTATTTATTATTTTGTTCTGTTGCAAGCATAACGGCAGCTGCACCGAGGTTGGTGCAGCTGCCCTGTTTGCTTATTGCCTTTTTAACTTAATTTTCCTTTTTTCCGCACGGTATCGATGGCCTCATGCATTCCCTCAAAAAACTCGTTGTAACGCAAGTTTCCATCCGGTACTTTGCAAAGCCCCGCCCGGAGACTCAATGAAATTTCTTTATTATTCCACAGAATTTTTTCTCCATTGTGCGCAAGAACCTTTTCGATGATATTTTTTACATCGTCTTCGTTCTCGCTTCCTGTTATCAAGGCAAATTCATCCCCACCAATACGAAGTTGTAACATATTTTCTGTACAGACCTGTTCGATTCGTTTTAAGGATTCCAAAATCGCCAAATCTCCTGCCTCCCTTGAAATATCATTGATTGGCATAAGCCCCACAATATCAAAACAAATCACATAGGTTCCTTTCATTCTGCAAATTTCATCATAGGCTTCACTGATATCTACTCTTTTTGCCGCCATATCTTCATCTGCTCCTTCCTGATATTGATAATCCAGTCTGGGGCATATCTCAGAAAACCGCCATGTTTTTTTGTACTCTGTGGGAGTAATCTTCCATATTTTCTTAAAAGCACGGACAAAGTTTTCCGGCGACCCAAACTGATATTTGTAAGCAATGTCTATCATTTTCATGTCCGTATCCAGAATATCTTTCGCCGCCAGACTAATTCTGCGCCGCAAAATATAATCTTTCACGCTCCGGTGCAATGCCAGCCGAAACAACTTTTGCAGACTTGACAGCGACACACTGCAATAATCAGCAACTGCCTGACTGTCAACTTCCTCGCAAATATTGTTTTCAATATATTCCAGTGCATCCGTTAATACATAAAAATTTTTCATTGCCGCCTCCTTCCGGAACGCTCTCTTCTACGCTCCTTTTCAGAAAATCATCAGCTGAATGTTTTCTTGTCCCTAATATATCATAGGCAGACTGCCATTTCTTGACTTTTTGAGCATGAAATTGATATTTCACCTTATTTCCCATAAATAGTAAAAAATCGGATTACGCTACAACATGTAATCCGATTTTTTATTTAATATCCTCTGCCATCACTGCTGTGGTGTATTATTCTCATCCTGATACGTCGTATCATCCTGCGTATACGTCGTATCGTCGTTGCTCGTGCTGCCCCCTTCGGAAGCGTCCGCGCCGGCTCCGGCTCCATCGGTAGTTCCTCCGTCAGCTCCACCACCGGTATTACTGTCGGTCGTGGTGCCATCCTGCGTCGTATCACCACCGGTACTGCTGTCATCTTCCTCATCCGGGTAAAGATCATCCGGTTCTTCCACGATTGCCGGTTTTTTATCTTTCGGCTTCTTTGTCGCCTTCGGCTTCGCCGTCGCGCGGTTCGAAGAACTGTATCCCTGCTGGGAGGAGTAATTTTTTGAAGTATCCGAGGAAGATGTATCATTTTCATCGTTTTCCTCAAATGGGAATACTTTATTTTCCAGATCCTGATGAATCTCATTCATAAATGTATTCCAGGTTCGTCCCGGATAGGTCGATCCCGAAAGATCGCTGATCACGGTCGGCGTATCGCAGCCGATCCATACCGCTGTCGTGTAATATGGTGTGAATCCACAGAACCAGCCGTCCTTGTGGTCGTTCGTCGTACCTGTTTTTCCGGCACATACGATACCGGTATCCAGACTGAGTCCGCGCGCTGTACCACGCGTAAATACCCCTTCCATCATGTCAACCATTGTATTGGCTGCCTTTGAATCATAGATATAAGTTTCTTTCACGCTGTCGTCGCAGATGGTATTTCCGTCTGAATCCAGAATTTTTATAATACAGGTCGGTTCACGGAATTTTCCATCATTTTCCAGTGTTGCGTAGCCGGATGCCATTTCAAGAGCGCTGCATCCATAGGTCATACCACCGATCGAGGCGGCATTGATATAATCCTTTTTCACAATCTTACTGAAATGCATATTCAAAAGATATTGAAGTCCTACCTTTGGTGTGAGTTCTTCAAACAGCTGCCAGGCAACCGTATTCAACGACTGTTCAAGCGCAAAGCGAAGCGATACATGTCCATAATATCTGCCGCTCGCATTGGACGGGCCTCCGGAAAACTTGTGGTCATTTACCGTAGAATCCGGGGTGTAATTGCGCTCCAGCGATGGAGTGTAGTCAATCAAAGGTTTGATACTACTACCCGGCTGGCGGAATGACTGATACGCGCGGTTCAGTGTGTATCCGCTGGTCTTCTGGCTTCGTCCGCCGACGATCGCCACAACACGTCCGTTTTTATTATCAATACAAACCGCGGCTCCCTGCATCTTATAGATTCCGTTGGTTCCTTTTTCTTTAAACGATTCAAGATTGGTGTTGATCGCGCTTTGCAATGCTTTTTGTTTTTTCAGGTCGATCGACGTGTAGATGCGGTAACCATTATTTAAAAGTTCTTTCTGTGCTGCCGCATACGCTTCATCGTAATCATCCTGATAAGATTCCTGTTCTTCTGTCGAGTCAAAGCTATACTGAAATTCAAAATCATTTTTTTCCATAATTTTCCTTGTGGCACAGTATGTCACAAATGTCTGGATATAATTTCGTTTGACCGGCTCTGTAATGTTAAGTTCAATTTTTTCTCCGACCGCCACGTCGTATTCTTCCTGCGTGATAACCTTGTCATCCAGCATCTGTTTTAGGACACGGTCACGGCGCTTCAAAGTGTTATCCATATGTTTCAACGGATCGTAAAGGCTCGGATTATTTGGGATGGAGCAGAGGAAGCAGAGCTGTGACAAGCTCAGATCCTTACAGCTCGAACTGAAATATCCCTTCGCTGCTGCCTCAATGCCATAATATCCGTTGGCAAAATAAATACTGTTCAGATAAAATTCCAAAATCTGGTCTTTTGTATATTTTTTCTCTATCTCAAGCGCAACAAAAATCTCTTTGATCTTACGCTCATAAGTCTTGTTCTGGTTCAAAAAGACACCGCGGGCAAGCTGCTGCGTGATCGTACTGGCTCCCTGCGTAATCTCACCATTGTGCTGGATCAGCGCTAAAACAGCACGGATATTGGCCTCTGCATCGACTCCGTTGTGCTGGTAGAATTTTTTATCCTCTGTTACGATAAACGCGTCCTTTACATACTGCGGAATCTCGCTGATCGGAACATAATACGAGTCCTTGTCGCCTTTCAATACCGCAATCTGCTTGCCTTTCGCATTGTAGGCAATGGTCGTCTCCGAATCACGGAACGTCTCTTCCGTCGAAGCACTTACCATCTGGACTGCTTCATCCTGCATCGCAAAAATATCTCTGCCGTATTTAAAATAAAATACAATACCTCCGACCAAAATCGCCACAAGGATCAGCAAAATAAATATTTTGAAGCCCAGCCAAAACTTTGGATGTTTCTTTGGTTTTTTCTGCTTTCTGTTTTTTGCCATACTCTATCTCCATTCTTGCTAAATATCAAGTTCTAAGCAATGCCGGATGCCCTGCGTGTGCATCTGCATATTTCTTTTCATTGTACCAAGTCGCTAGCG
>DJNB01000089.1 GCA_002435545.1 Lachnoclostridium sp. UBA6475 | reverse complement strand
ATAATCCGCCATAGTGTTTTCCTCCTCTTTCAAGATATTTTTATTGTACCATTTGTCGTGCGATATTTCAACCGTTAGAGGAAAAATAACATTATCTTTTGACACAGGGGGAAAAACGGTCTATAATGGCTTTAAACTAAATTTGCAGGGAGAAAATAAAGGAGGAAGAAGCAGGGTTATGAGACAGTACGATCAACGAAATTTATCCATGGTAATGGATTTCTATGAAATGACGATGAGCAACGGGTATTTTAATACGGAGAATGCGGATACGCGGGTGGCGTTTGACGTGTTTTACCGGAAAAACCCGGACAATGGGGGATTTGCAATATTTGCCGGACTGGAGCAGATCATCGAATATATCAACGATCTGCATTTTTCCAGGGAAGATATCAGTTATCTGCGTGAACAGGGGATGTTTGGCGAAGAGTTTCTGGAATATCTTGCCAATTTCCGCTTTCAGGGAGATATTTACGCTTTCCGCGAAGGAACGATCATGTATCCGGGCGAGCCGGTTATCACGGTAGTTGCGCCGCTTATCGATGCCCAGCTGGTGGAGACGGCGATCTTGCTGCAGGTCAACCACCAGTCGTTGATCGCGACAAAGGCGCGCCGCATAGTGAAAGCGGCGAGAGGACGCGCGGTCAGTGATTTTGGTGCCCGTCGTGCCCACAATATGGACGCGGCAGTGTACGGAGCGAGAGCCTGCTGTATCGGTGGCGCGGTCGGCACGGCGACTGTCCTTGCCGGAAAAATGTTTGACATCCCGATCAGCGGAACGATGGCGCACAGCTGGGTCATGTTTTACAACGATGAATTTGAGGCATTTAAAAAGTATGCCGAAAATTATCCGGACGGAACGGTGCTTCTGGTCGATACGTACGATGTGCTGGAAAGCGGCATCCCGAATGCGATCCGTGTTGCGAAAGAAGTGCTGGAACCGATGGGAAAACGGCTTTTGGGAATCCGCCTTGACAGCGGCGATCTTGCGTATCTTTCGAAGAAGGCTCGTAAAATGTTAGATGAGGCCGGACTGACGGATTGTAAGATTGTGGTGTCCAACAGTCTTGACGAATTTACGATCAATTCGCTTTTGGAACAGGGCGCATGCATTGACAGTTTCGGCGTCGGCGAGCGTATGATCACATCGAAGTCGGAACCGGTATTCGGAGCGGTTTACAAGATGGCGGCAGTGGAAGAAAATGGAAAATTCGTGCCGCGTATCAAAGTGTCGGAAAACATCGAAAAAATCACCAACCCCGGCTTGAAAAAGGTACTCCGCGTCTACGATGAAAACGGACATGCCGTAGCAGACATGCTTGCCCTCCGGGAAGAAGAGATCGATTTTTCGAAACCGGTTTCTTATATTGATGAGAAAAAGCCGTGGAAGAAACGCCGTTTTGAAAACTGCACGGCGAAAGAACTCCAGGTGCCGGTTTATCTCGATGGAAAACTCGTCTATCAGAATGAATCGATCCCGGACATTGCGAATTATGTGAAAGCACAGCTCGATCACGAGATCTGGAGTGAGGAGCAGCGTTTTGAAAATCCACATACGCACTATATTGATATGTCAAAAAAATTGTATGATACGAAGATGGAGTTATTGAATCAGGCGAGAGGAGAAAATTAGAAAATAAAACGTATATAAAGATTTTTGAAAAAAAGTCGAAATAAATATTGTATGAATTACTTTTATGACAGCAAAGGAGAATGACAAGATGAAGAAAAAAGTTAATCAGCGTCGAATATTTAGTGGGATTGTTACCATACTTTTGGTGTTTGGTCTTGTGTTTGGATCTTTGGGGATGACAAGCCAAGCCAATAATGTAACATATAAAAAAGGGGCATCGATGAAAGACCTGGTTTCCATTATGCAAAATTATTGCTTTATTGCTTTTGATACGATTGACATGACGGGACACCAGCATGGAAATGTTCTTGCGGATAAAATGACTGGAAATGGCTGTGAATATACGACCCGTGTTCCTTATGGATTTACCAATGACAATTACATTCGAAAGTTTGTGAATCTTAGTTCGGGCGATATCAAGATTGGCTATGCCGGTAATAACGATAATTTGTATGTGGGAGAGGGATACACCGTTACAAAAAATGGAAAGTCATATTATATCGATGGACATAAAGTAGTGGATTCGCCCAATGTATATGTGGATATGGCAAATGAAAAATATATCAATTTGGAGGAACTTCAGGATAGTTTTGCCGCATACAATGAGCAGCTTGCGTCTCAAAAAACGGATAAAAATGTGTCGTTATCGGGTCAAAAAATCACGGTAGACATATCATCAGGAGCGGCGTATCTTAATCTTGATGCATCAGGAGTGAATTCCTTAAAAAATGATATGATAGTATACTTTCCAAAAAACTCGTCTTCTATCCTGGTAGTAAATGTTGATCTGGCAGGGGGAGCATGGAATCGAAATGTATTTAAGGTATTTGACGGGGAAACCTTGTTAACACAGTATGAAAAAGATGTCGTAAATAATGTAAATCGTGTGTATTATAATTTTTATGATTCTTCACAAGCAGATGAACAGTACACCGGAACGCTGACAATGAAGGGAAGTGGTCCCGGTACCGTGATTGCTCCAAACGCGAGTGTTACTCTGGAGTCAACCCAATGTGGGGTATATATCACAAAAAATCTGACTGCGCGCAGTGAGTGCCATTGGTCAAAATCCGTAAATCCGGTGGCACCGCAAGGTGTTACAGCGCCAACCGCGACACCAAAAGCTACCGAAGCACCGACAGCGACACCAAAAGCTA
>DJNB01000126.1:4163-11226 GCA_002435545.1 Lachnoclostridium sp. UBA6475 | reverse complement strand
TGGAAATGATGATACACTATTGTCTGTCATATGTCAAGGAGATTTTCCCTGTTTTCCTTTTTCATTTTTTGATCTTTATGATAAAACAACCGCCAAACAGATTCACCTGAATCCATTTGGCGGTCATCTTCATGATAGTTGCAATGAGGCCATCGAGCTTCTATTTCTTTATCTTAACTTTCTTTACGCCACTCCATTTACCTGCCACATACCTTCCGTTTTGGAATCGCCATGCACGCACTCGCACATAGTAAGTCTTTTTCTTTTTCAGCGAATATCTGGTGTACTTTGTTGTTCCATAGACTTCGATTGTCTTGCGTTCTTTTGTAAAACTTCGATTTCGGGCAATCTGCACGCTGTAATAGCTGGCATTTTGAACCTTATTCCAAGAACATTTCATCTTCTTTCCTTTAAGATTCTTCGCCGTGAGTCCCTTTACTTTAGGAACGGTTGTTGTCGTTGTCCCCTGAGTTGTTCTTGTATTGGTCGTATACACAGGCACAGTTCTTCGCGTCTTTGAATTCGTTGCAGGTTTCTTTGTTGCCGTTGGCTGCGGAGTCTTTGTAATCGGTTTGTCTGTCGAAACAGGTGTCGCCGTTGGCGGAACTTCTGTATAGGTACTGGTCAGCTTCTCCGTTGTCGTATCAAGCTCGTAAAATACAGGTGTGCCTGCATTCGTCACATACCACATAATTTCATTGCCTAAAACCAATGGCTGACAATCCGACAAATCTCCTTCCGCTGTATTTACTTCACCCAGCGGTTTTCCCTCACCATCAATTTTTACATACTGGATGGTGTGAGTTCCAAAATACTTTCCTACTGTGTCCATAGCATCTGCATCGTAAATCTCCCACATTAGCATAAATTCATTTTCCGATATTTTTACCAAAACCGGATTGGATGCTGACTGTAGGCCTGACCCTTCAAATGAAGTATACTGCGTAGTCTGAAGGGAAGATGCTGAGAAATCACTTTTACTGACGGCTGCCACAGATATATTTCGCACGGTAGTATAAGGAAACTCCTGATCCACAGTAGTGTATGCTGTCAGATAATTTGTCCGGGAAGCCTCAAGTCCTCCGACGGAAGCCCCCGTACGATTATCTCCGGTCTCTCCCGAAAAAGACAAAATCTGTACCGAACTTGGCCTCTTATCAAACATTTCCCGCCCCGCTGCATCTTCGTATTTCATAAGTACAAATGCCCGCGGATAAGCATCACCATGATCCATTGTAACCATGTCATTTCCGTCCACCTTAATAAGCTGGTTAAAAGAATGACTCACGTATCCGGTGCCCCAACAATTTACATTACTTTCATCTGTAATAATATGAGAAGATGAATTGTAACAAATCGTCATATTACTCTGATGATTTAAACAATCCGATGACTGATACATCTCGTGGCAGGTACGAATGTAAAGGGTATTTCCGGATTCACACATTTGCAGACTGCCGCCCTCAAATATTGTGAATGTGTTTGCACCATAAACACTGGCTGACGCAATGCGCGTCCAGTCTTTTGTATATTGTACAACCCGAAGTACTTCACAAGTATCTTGTCCTTCCGGATTATCTTGTCCAAAGACAAAGTAATTATAGTTTTCTCCTGCATAAAAACCTCCAAACTTCGAAAGTTCCATCGGAATTGTACTAGCAGATTTTAATGAAAAATCAGCCTTTTCATATTGTTCGACAACAATAGAGTCGCCATCCGATTCATGAACTTTCTCAACTCGGGTCAGTATATCTCCACCCTCTGTAAAGAGATAAGAACAAACAGGGTTTGCCCAATTTGAAAGTGGCTTATATACATCGTTATACATATAACTATGCTGATGAATATTAGAAGATTTCTTCGCCAAAGTGTCTGCTTTTACCGAAACATCCTTCACAAAATAACCGGAACATGACGCAAACAAGACTACTGCTGCGGTTATTGCGGAAAGTATTTTTCGTGATTTGGAATGCCATTTTTTCATAACTCATTCCTCCTTACTTCTGAACTACAATCTTTCCAGCCTTTAATTTATTCAGATTTGCATTTGATACTTTACAGAAATGAATCTTCTTTGTATTAGCACTGTTGGCTGTAAATGCCCAGGTTTTACGGCATTGATTCAACTGGGATTTGGTTACTTTTTTGTCTTTTAAACCATGTTCTCCTGACATATGACCTTCCGAAATTATATATTTTGATTCCTTCTTATAAATTGATTTTGCGTTGCTTGAATAATATTTGTCACCGGAACCATATAATTTATCAAGATATTCATACGAATCTGTCGCAAACAAAATTCCCTTTTGCTTTGTATTGTAATACAAATACGGATCTGTACCATAGCCTCCTGCGGACACTGCCTCTCCGCTTTTTACATGATAACTGACAAAACTAACATTTGTTGCCTTTCCGCCTTTCAGACTTGACGTTGCTAACAACTCCGGGACACCATCTTTATTTGCATCGACCAACGCAAAATATCTGTATTTTGTGCCATCTCCGTCTTTGTTATTCAGGAACTTTACATAATTTTTCAGCACCTTGCTTTTTGAAGCATTTGCACTCGCCATCTGAGCCGGCGCACCCGCCAAAAGTGCTGCTGCACACATCCCTGCTGCCAATCTTACCATCATTTTTCTCATAACATTTTTCCTCCTGTTATTAAAATTTTTTTGAATTTTCTCCCATTATACACCCCTTATGTTCAAATTTTTTTCCGTTCTTTTCACTTTTGGCAGTTTTCCGGACATTTCTGTGGTTTTTTATCTTCCCAGCGCCTCCAAAATGTCCGGATAGCCATACATTTCCTCTGGCTGGAAACAGGCTAAAAGCGCCGTATCCAGTTCATAGAGCGAATTGATCGGTGTCATGCTGCAAACAGCAAGCACCGTGTTGGCAAATTCCACAAAATATTTTTTTGCTTCCTGCGCATTGTATTGTTTATCCTTATATTTTTTGCGGTAGTCGTATTGTGACGCATGCAGGAGCAGTGGCAGTATGTCGCTGCGTTGAATGACGACACAGCGGCGCTTTTGCTCCTTCTTTTCGTGCAACAGACGCTCCAGCGCCTCACCGGCTGTCGTGAACGGCGGGAAGCGGAAGTATTGTTGAAGTGACTCGTTGATCTCGGCAGGGCATGCCATCTCGGCGGGAAGCCGCTGTAATCTGCGGATGGCGCCAAGCACCCAGTTGGCACGCTCGCGTTGAAATGGGATGGAAAACAGATCCGACAGATATTTATTGGTGATTCGGCGGATCTGACCCGTATTGCCATAATTTCTGTGCCAGTCTCCCTGTTTTCCCTTGTCCACCTCAAAGATCTCGCGAACGATAAAACTATTGGTATCCTTTTCCTGGTATACGACCTGCATGAGTTCCAGCACATTTTCCTTCATATGCTGGTGAATCCGTCTCATATAGTAACGGATCGACTCACGGCTCTCTGTCTGCGACGGATGAGCTGCCAGCCATTTGTAATATCCAATTTCTTCCAGCATGTGTCGAAGCCTCTCCTCCTGTTCTTTTCGCACTGCTTCCAAAATCACTTTACGGAAATGAATCAGGCATTCTAACGTCGTCCGGCTGTACCCTTTAAACCACTCGGCATGATCGGACATCCATAACAAAATATCTTCCTGCGTACTATTCTTCCGTTTTGCAAACTCAAATTGAAGTTCTTTAGTATGCGATTCCTGGGAAAAATAGATCTGCCGGTCAAAATTTTGTTCAAACTGCTCCATCATAACAAGGCACTCCTCATAAGAACAGCCGTTGTTGAGGCCGTACATGAAAATGAATTCCTGATAATCATTTACCTGAAATCCCGGCTCTGACACCCCTTTTTGCAAATATTCCTGCGCCTCCCCTGCGGATAAATGCAGCGCAAAGCACATATGGATGACGTGTTCCCGGCTTGGACGGTGAAATTCGCCGATGCCAAACCAGCGTCTCATCGTGGGACGAGAAGCAATTTCAGCCCGGTCTGTACGGCGCCGGAATTCCAGATATGCTTCGTGTGGCGCATTTTCGGCGTTGCCGGCTATCCCCATCTTTTTCTGAATAAATTTATCAAATGTGAGAAAATCTTTCGCCAGACTTTGTTTTAATTTTCTCTTAAATGCATTTCCCATAATTTATTTAATCACCTCGTAATTTAGTCTCGCTTCTAATTGTGACATATTGACATAACGATCCTTTTCATACCCGGAAAGACCTTTTTCCAAAATTTTCCTGCATTTTTCAGAAATATCCGGTTCGTCCTCCCATACTCCTTTTTCGGGCGCCTTCCCTGTAAGCATATAATGCATTACCGCACATAGGGCATAACTGTCTGTCCAAGGCCCTTCTTTTCCCTCCGGAAGATATTGCTCATGCGGTGAATATCCGGCAGTACATTGGGTTTGCAGCGACTTTTTCTGCCCCGCCATCTGCATAGAGCCAAAATCTGTCAATACCAATTTTTTCTGCTCCTGATATATTATGTTGGATGGATTGATGTCACGGTGCAGCAGCCCCGTCTTGTGGATCTCTGCCAAAGACTGCACCAACGGAAGAAGCAGGGAAATGGTCTGCGCCTCGTTAAATTTTCCATATTTTTCCATGTATTTTTCCAATGACATTCCTTCGATGTACTGCGTGACAATATACGCTGTACCATTTTCGTTAAAATAATCCACGACCCGGCACACATTGTCCAATCTGGAAAATCTGGATAGATATCCCGCTTCTTTCTCAAATTGTTCTCTTCGGGCTGCAAATTTTTTATCGTTTTCAATTTTGATATGCGCATCGACGCCGCGGATCCAATCCCGCCGTATGGCATTTTTAGGAAAATATTCTTTTATGGCTGTTTTTTGCTCCAGAACCAGATCCCATGCCAGATATACAATTCCAAAATTTCCCTCACCCAGTACCCTGCCGATGCTGTACCGATTGGCAAGCACCGTTCCGGGATTCATATGATAGGGCAATGGCTGGTATGTTTCCTGCCGGAATCCGCATCGGAGACATCGATGTCTCACGATATTCATTTTTTTCATACAATTCACGCATCGTATCTTACCTGCCACTATCATATCGGCGTTCCTCCTTCTACTAAAATTTTCCTTTGTTTCTATTTTACAGTAAGAACGTCTGATTTTTTTTCCGATTTTTTCACTTACGGGGTTTCTGCTGATTAAAAACGCCAATATTGCAAAAAAAGACCATACCGCAGAAATTTTTTCCACGATATGGTCTTGTCTTTTATTTTTTATTTTGTCTTTTTTCTATTCGCCACCGAGCACTTCATATACTTCTTTAAATGCTTGTTTTGGCCGGTACAATTCGGTAAACAGTCCGCAATACGGGCCATTCATCTTATAACTGTAATCTGTCTCCGCAAGGTATGGGGAATCGAACAAGCCCCAGATAGACAAACTTGTGATCGGTCCTGTCTTGCCTTCTGCCTGCGCTGCTTTGTTGATATCCACGTAGGTCTGCATCAAATTTTTATAAAATTCCGCATGTTCCTGCTCGCGTTCTTCACTTCTTTCATAATTTCGGACTGCAAGTTCGGTCACATGAACTTCTACCCCGATTGCTGCAAATTTTTCAATCGCATTTTTTATAGAAGTGATATCACTTGCATTCATGCAGCCACTCTGTTGTCCGTATCCACCGATATAACTCTGCATACCGATACCGTCACAAAGTTTCAGATAACCGTCCGCTCCATCCGAAGCAAACGAATTTACACTTTTTACCAGTTCTATAATAGCATCACGTTTGTTTGTTCCATACGTCGCAAATGTATTATAATCGTTGTAGAACAATTTGATGCTGTCCTCGGCTCCCAGTTTTTTACGTGTCTCGTAAGCATACTGGAAGGAAAGTTCTACATAATCACTTCCGATGTGATCATAGAAAAGATTTGTCTTTCCGCTGCGGACTTTACGCACATGGCGCGCATCCCCCGTTTCAAACTCTCCGTTATTATCTGCCACCGCTTCGTTTACAACATCCCAGCAGTAGATCACACCCGGATACTCCTCTTGAAAATGCGTCATAACCTGTTCGATGTATGTCTGCAAACGATACTTCATTACCTTCGCACTTACAAAAGCGCCGTCTTTCTTATATCCTTCACGGAAGAACCAGTCGCACATATCCGCATCCCATGTAAGCACATGCCCGCGGATCTGCAGGCTATTTTCCTGCGCATACGCAGCCATCTTATCCGCTGTCGTAAAATCAATTGATGCCGGCGACTGCTCATTTTCATAATTTTTCTCCGACGCCGACTGATTCAAAAGCGAATACGCTTTCATTTCATTACTAAATGTCGTGCTGTTGAAATGATGCTTGATCAATTTTGTCAGTTCGCTGTTATTCAGTGCACTTGACGAAATATTCGTTCCAAACTTAAATCCGTAATTTTCTGCTAATTTTGCAAGGGATTTATAATTTGTCGTCACTTCTGTCGCATCTTTTTTTCCGTTATTTTCAAATATTACAGACGTTACACGAATGTATTTCACTTGTGTCGTCGAATTTTGAACTACCAGATACAATGCTGTGGCATCACTCGGATAGGTATCTAACTGCAGACCAAACTGCTTATCGCTCTGCACTCCGTTTACATCGATAAATCCCTTCCAATCACCACTGCTCACAGACAATTTCACAGAAGCTCCCGCTGTATCTGCAATTACATTTTTCTCTTCATCCAATAATTGAACGGTGATCTTAACTTCCGTAAAATCGGATACTTTGTAGCCTTTGCTTGTAATCAATTGACCGATGTTATATACTGTTCCCTTCCAAGTACCGGTATACGCATTGGAGTTCGTAAAACTGTTTTCATCAATTTCCAGTGCAACATTTGGAACCGGTGTACTCGTCGCAGGTGCTTTTGTTGGCGTTACGATTGGTGTGCTTGTCGGCGTACTCGCCGGTGTTGCCGTTGGAGCTGCTGTCGGTGTTACCGTCGGCAGAATCGATGGCGTTTTCGTTGGCGTAACTGTTGGAGTTGCCGTTGGTGTTATCGTTGGGGTTGCTGTCGCAGGTGCTTTTGTTGGCG
>DJNB01000126.1:3902-4094 GCA_002435545.1 Lachnoclostridium sp. UBA6475 | reverse complement strand
TTACGATTGGTGTGCTTGTCGGTGTTGCCGTCGGCAGAATTGACGGCGCTTTCGTTGGTGTAACTGTTGGAGTTGTCGTTGGTGCTTCTGTTGCAGGTGCCTTTGTTGGCGCTGCTGTCGGTGTGCTTGACGGTTTTACCGTTGGCAGAATGGACGGCGCTTTCGTTGGTGTTACGGTCGGTGTGCTCGTCG
>DJNB01000126.1:0-3769 GCA_002435545.1 Lachnoclostridium sp. UBA6475 | reverse complement strand
CTCGTCGGTTTTACCGTTGGCAGAATTGACGGCGCTTTCGTTGGCGTTACGGTTGGTGTACTTGCCGGCGTTACCGTTGGGTTACTCGTTGGGATAACCGTTGGCGCTGCCGACGTAACCATCGGTGCTATGCTCTGTTCCGGCTGAGGCGTGCTTTGGCTCTCAGCGGTGTTTTTCGGCACTGCCGTGTCCGCATTTTTCTTAACAAGCACTTTGCAGTTTAATTTATATGTCTTTTTGCCTGACTTAAATTGACAGGTAATCACGGTGTTACCCGGCTTTTTCGCAGTAATCACAGCAGATTTCTTTGTCTTTTTTGACAAAGCGGCAACTGCTTTTTTCTTACTCTTCCACGTTACTTTTTTTACCTTTTTGACATTTTTAAGCTGTAATTTCTTTTTTTGCCCCGTTTTCAATGTCATCTTTTTCACGTTTAACTTTGGTTTTTTTATGCGTGCATCCGCTGGAATGGCTATAGTCGTGATACAAAGGGCTGCTGCCATAACCAACGCCCATGCTTTTTCTGTCGTTTTCTTCATGCGAAACCGCTCCTTTCAAGGAAATAAGAGAAAAATTCCTCATTCCGTTACCATAAAATACTAATTCTATTGTAACAAAATGAGGATAATATTCAACTAATATTTCATTAATTAATTATAAATAATTATTTACTAAGGCTTGCAGCATAATCGTTAAACAGATAGTCCATGATGGACGCTGTCCCCACAATCTCGCAGCCATAGATATGTTCGTCGCCATCCTGCTGCTGACGGATGATACGAACCACACAGTTTAACGCACCTTCTTCTCCCAGCACCAGTCTGGCATTAAAATAATAGCCGATCGGCAGCACGCTTTTTGTGCGGAATCCGATCCCTGCTTTGGATACATCAAACACCTCAATCGGCGCATTGATGTCCTCCACTTTTACATTATCCTGTTTGAAAAGACTGCTGATCTCCAGTTTTAACTCGATCGGCCAGCGCTTTTCCCTTCTCATCTCGATCATATGAATCCTCCTTCATTACTGCTGCAAAATAGATACCAGACTTGGGATCAATTGTTTCTTTCTCGATACCAGTCCTTTTAATATGATACGTTTCATGTCTCCGGAAAGCTGAAATGCTTCCTTGACAACGTCTTTTGATTTCTCGCCAAAGCACAAAAGCTCGGTGCTCTCTTTGACAATATTTGTAAGCATGACAAATGCCATCGACACACCAAGTCCCTCAAACACTTCTTCCAGATAAGGCACGATCTTTTCCTTGATTTCCTGGAGTTCAATGCTGTTCATCGAATTGATCTGGCTTACGATAAATTCAATGTCGCCCACTTCAAACCGTTTGAGATCCTGATTGAAGATTTCTTTTGGTTCTTTGGAACTCAGATCACTTCCCGCGCCAAACATATCTACCGCAAATTCCTCGATCTCGACTCCGCATATTTCCGACAGATCTTCTGCTGCCTTCTGATCCACCGGCGTACAGGTCGGCGAACGGAACATCAGCGTGTCGGAAATGATGGCCGCCATCAAAAGACCTGCGATATTTTTCGGAATTTCAATCCCATGCTCCTGATACATCTGATAAATGATCGTCGCGGTACAGCCAAGCGGCTGATTGCGGAAAAGTACCGGCTCCAGCGTCTCCAATGTACCGATGCGGTGGTGGTCAATAATTTCCAATATATGGGCAAATTCAATGCCGTCCACGGTCTGCGAAACCTCGTTATGATCGACCAGGATCAACTGTTTTTTCCGAAGATTCAACAAATTTCGGCGGGAGATCATGCCGACATAGCAGTCATTTTCATCCAAAATCGGGAAATCGCGGTGACGCTTTTTACCCATAACACCTTTGATATCCTCCGTCTTATCCGCAAGATGAAACGTCGTCAGATCATTTCTCTTCATAAAATATTCGATTGGCATACTCTGGTTGATCATACGCGCTGCCGTAAAGGTATCGTATGGGGTGACAATGATATTGCAGTCGTGTTCCTGTGCCATTTTCTGGATCGTCCGCGACACTTTCGCATCCATGCAGACAATAATACAGTCTGCCCCCATCTCGATCGCACACAACTGGGATTCGTAGCGGTTTCCTAAAATTACCATATCGCCCTCATGGATATAATCTTCCATAACATCCGGATTCGCCGCCGCGATGATCACCTCGCCTTTTTCATACGTTGCTTCTTCATCGCCTACGACCATTTTCGCTTCCAGCGTCTCCAGTATATTTTTATAGGAAGTTCCCGCCGTAGACAGGATGCAGTTGTCATACACATCCATGTACGCCGTCGCAATATCTCCAATCGTGATCAAACCAAGCAGTTCATCGTTTTCCGACGTGATCGGAAGGGTTACTACATCCAGTTCACGCATCATATTCCATGCTTTTTTCAGCGAAATTTTTCCCGATACACCTTTTGTCTTCCGAATCTCAATGTCACTCACTTCGGTCATAACGTCCTCAATGTACTGCGGTGCCGGTGCCTGGAAAAACTTCAGCACATACTGCGTCTCCTGATTGATCTGCCCTGCACGCGCCGCATAATAACCACCGCCATGCACTTTATTTTTCAGATCCGCATACGCGATCGCCGAACAGATCGAGTCGGTATCCGGATTCTTATGTCCAATGATATATACAGGTATTCTGTCTTCCATATTCTGTAAAATCCTCCACTGTGATTTCTTTGCTCCTGAATCATTACCTTCATTCATTTTTGCTATATCTTACAGTTTACCATAGTTTTTCCAAAAAAGCCATGATATTTTTTCAGCACGAAGAAAATACGCCTTCTACCAGTTCTTTTCCACGATTTTCGCATGAAAATCCAATCCATTTGTACTCCGCAGTATTTTCTCGTATTCTGCTTTTTTGCTTTGCGGAACGTAAATAACAAGGTCATCTCTCGTCGCCCCAAATACCATCGTTCCCCATTTTTTGATATTCTTGGAACGAATAACTACTTTTTTCAAGGATGACTTTTCCATTGATTCCCGTCGGAATGCATTTTTGCCTAGTTTCGTCACTGTACTCGGAATGGTAATCTCTTCCAGTGCTGTATTGCTAAACGCATCTTTGCTGATTTTTTTTACTCCTTCATTGATGGTTGCTTTTTTGAGATTCTGGCAATAGGAAAAGGCGTCTTCTCCTATTTGCGTTACACTTCCCGGAATGGTAATTTCTTCCAAAGCAGTTGCACAAAGCATGCCATCACTTATATTTTTTACACCATCTTCGATAGTTGCTTTTTTTAGTTTTTTGCAATCCAAGAATACATATGAACCAATTTTACAATTCGCAGGAATTGAAATTTCCACTAAACCAGAACACATAAAACTGCTGCCTCCAACTTTTTTTATGTTCTTTAACGAAAACTTTGATAAACTGGTACGATCAAAAGCTATTCTTCCTATTTTTCTCAAAGACAATGGAATATCAATTTTGTTTAAAGAATTACAATCCCAAAAAGCAGCATATTTTATAGTTTTTACTCCTTCGGGCAATACTACCTCTTCCAATTTCCGAAAATTATTAAAAGCACCTACTCCAATAGAACTAATTCCTTTTTTGAATATCACTTTTTTCGTTTTCAAATAATATTCTTTCCATCCCATGTCCAAGCCATAAAACTGTTCATCATCTGGCATGTCTCCTTTACAATTAATAATCATAGTTTTCGTTTTACTGTCATAACTCCATGTTAAATTACTTTTACATTTTCCCCGGTATACTTTTGCCTCGCTTTCCGGTGCTTT
>DJNB01000250.1:9541-12647 GCA_002435545.1 Lachnoclostridium sp. UBA6475 | reverse complement strand
CCACTCACCACTGGTTTCCCTCTTTTTCCTGCTTTCCGGGGTGCTTTCACTTCCCCAAGCTGCTCCACTTCCCCCTCGCAAGCGCTCGCGGCGCTTACACGGTCTTGTGCATAAAAATTCCCAAGCATGTTCTCAGCATGGGTAATAAGCCGCCGGCATGAGTGTTCCTGAGTCATCAGGAATACCATGCCGCTGCGTGCTTATTCTAGTGCGAACGCCCATGCTGCAGAACATGCTTGGGAATAATATATTACTTCAACTTATACGACTTAACCGTAGTATATGCGCCCCAGACTTTCTTGCCATTTACCGTAGTATAAGCTCTCATCTTATAATAATACGTTTTGTTGCGTTTTGTCTTCTTCGTATAAGATGAACTTGCTCCTGACTTCACCGTCTTGATACTGCTAAATCCGCCTGTCTTTGAGGTAGAACGATAGATACGGTATCCGCTTGCTCCTGTTACCGCTTTCCATGTAACTTTAACCTTTGTACGGCTTGCCTTTGCTGCTTTGAAAGAAGCTGGTGTTGCCGGTTTTGCTTTTGCACTGACTACCGGTGAATACGCACCAAAGTAGTAATTTCCATCAACCAGACGGTAAGCACGTACTTTGTAGTAGTACGTTGTACCACAGGAGACATTGGAATTTGTATAGGTTACTTTGGAACTCGTAGTAATGGATTTGACTTTCTTAAATCCACTTGTTTTTGATGTTGAGCGGTAGATACGGTATCCTGTTGCTCCATCGACACCGCTCCATGTCAACGTCACTTTATTGTATGCTTTGCTCTTTGTTGTCAAAGTTGTTACTTTATCTAGAGAAAGAACATTTTTAACCATCTCTGTTTTATCGACATTAACAGTTACGGTTACCATCTGTTTACTACCTGTGATCTGGTATGTATACGTAAAGGAAGATGGTACATCTGTTGCTTTATCCCAGATGATCGCATTCTCAGCTTCTTTATAAGTTCCCTTGTCGGAAATTGCCACTGGCTTTGCCGCACCGGTAGGAAGTACTACTCCGGCATCACTTGTGGAAACTTTCTGAAGTTTCAAAGTAACTTCGCTCTTGCGGTTTTCCAAAACTTTCAGATTCTTCAAGGAAGAAACATTCATTGTTACAATTGCATTGTTATCTGAAACCAAAGTTTCAAGTCCTACAAGACCTTCCACACCAAAACTGGAAAGTACGTTATCGCTGCAGTCAAGAGTTGCCAACTGATACAAACCTGCCAGATTTAATGTTGTCAATTTGTTATTGCTTACGTCCAGTGATTTAACGGATGTAAAACCGGCAAGGTTCAATGTAACCAGGTTATTGTTCGAAAGGTCTATTGTCTCCGGTTTTGCCTCCTTATCAAAGGTTACGTCCGCAAGGTCATTGTAATCCGCTTTTACATTTACAATATTTGGAAGTTTCGAAAGATCCAGCAATGTCAGTGCATTGTGAGAACAGTCAAGTTCTTTGATTCCGGTAAAATACTGGATTCCGAGAAGATTGCTGATCTCTTTTCCGCTGATGTCAAGTTTGTCGGTATAAGCAGCTATTTTTTCCTGCATCTCTACCGTCAGATTGTCGTCATCTTTTACTGCATTGTCAAAGACCAGTTCATTGATCACTTTTCGGAAATTAGCATCCGGAACCAGTGTCTTAAATGCTGCAACAACCGGTGTCGCTGTCGGCGTTGCCGATGGATCTGCGGAAACATCCGGGCTGACCGATGGCAAAAGTGTCGGAATCGGTGTTGCGGAAGCCTCAATACTTCCTGTCTCTGTCAATGGTGCCTGTGCAGCCGGCGCATTCACATTTTCTGCATTGACCGGTACCATCGCTAAGATCGGTACAAACATAAGTCCACATGCGCCCACACACATTTTTTTAAAAAACTTTCTCATAGTAAAAGTTCCCCCTGTCTATTTTTTTGTGTAACACTTCTGTTACTTTTTTATTTACAATGCCAAGTATAATAAATCACTTTGACAGTTTTTTGTCCAAAGTTTGGCAAAATAAAGTCACATTTTTTATCCGCACACATACTGGATCGGACGGTAACAGCACTCAATTTCCACCTTTTTGTGGCTGCCGCCATTCTCGCCGTCTAACGTATACGCGACCTCCTGATCGGACGTAATGCGGAAATGATCGCTGTGCACACCGATGATCTGATCATTTGGCTTCAATGTCACAAAGGAATTGATCACCGCCTGCAATTCCTGCGGATTCTTCGGCTTTCGGATAAATATTCCTTCAAATTCGCCGTCGTTCAGCGAGACCTGTCCTTTTTTAAAGAAACTGAATCCGCCGACACTTTTCGCATTGCTGACCATTCCAAATAAAAACTCATCGGTAATTTTTCCGTTTTTTGTCTCTATCGTCATCGGATAGGCTTTGATATTTCCGACCTGTCCCATGCCTTCCACGATGTAAGCGGCGCGTCCGAGCAGGTTTTTAAATGCCTGCGGCGTCTCATAGGAAACGGACGTAAATGCACCAAATGCCGCTACATACGTAAATACTTCTCCATTCATCAGACCGATATCCATCGGTTTGATCTTGTCGGTGACCGCCGTTTTGGCGGCATTCCGCACGCGTGTCGGAAGTTTCAGGCCTCTGCCAAAATCATTGACCGTTCCGGTCGGAATGTAACCGCATACCGGGCGGCTCTCTGCCGGCATATTCATCAGCCCCTGCGTCACCTCGTGAAGCGTTCCGTCTCCCCCGGAGCAGACGATACGGTCGTATTTACCGCCCAGTTCCATAACCAGTTCCGTCGCTTCCCGCTCGCGCTGCGTCGCATAGACGGTCACTTCGTAATCGGCACGCATAAATGTCTCCATCACATCGGAAAGTTTGGATTTCATCGCCCCTTTTCCGGCGCACGGATTATAAATAAACAACATTTTCTTATCTCTCATAAAGCTCCCTCCTTGTCGCGGATCCTGAACCTCTTTCTTTCGCGCAGGCACGGCGAGTCACCGCGGCTGCACATTTTTTCCGGACAATCAATCGGTGATAAACATAGCATCTCCAAAAGAAAAGAACCGATACCTTTCTTTTACTGCCTCCTCATAAGCCTTCATAATAAAATCTTTTCCGGCAAG
>DJNB01000250.1:0-9465 GCA_002435545.1 Lachnoclostridium sp. UBA6475 | reverse complement strand
GCAGATGGAAATTCGTGATCAGTTCATCCATGATCTTAAACGAATAGCCCGGATAGATAAAGATCTCGGTATCTCCTTCGCAGGCTTTGATATTTCCATTCTCGTCTGCCGCCGATTCCAGCGTGCGGCAGCTTGTCGTCCCGACGCAGATGATACGTCCTCCGTTTTCTTTGGCTTTTCGTATCTTTTCTGCCTCTTCCGGCTCAATAAAATAATGTTCCGAGTGCATATGATGCTTTGCCACATCGTCTACTTTTACCGGCCGGAATGTACCAAGACCGACATGCAGCGTAACATTGGCGACGATCACGCCCTTTTTCTCCAATTTTTCAAACAATTCATTGGTAAAATGGAGGCCGGCCGTCGGCGCAGCAGCGGATCCGTCGTATTTGGCATACACGGTCTGATAACGGTTTTTATCTTCCAGTTTATGGGTGATATACGGCGGAAGCGGCATCTGTCCGAGCTGGTCTAAAATCTCTTCAAAAATCCCCTCGTAAGAAAATTGGATCAGGCGGTTTCCATCTTCCAGCACATCGATGATCTCGCCTTTCAAAAGCCCTTCGCCAAACGAAATGCGTGCTCCGGCGCGCGCCTTTTTTCCAGGTTTTACCAGTGTCTCCCAGATGTCATCTTTCTTTCTTTTTAATAAGAGCAGTTCAATGACCGCTCCGGTATCTTCTCTTGTTCCATATAATCTTGCCGGGATTACTTTGGTATTATTGCGCACCAGACAGTCTCCCGGATTCAGATAGTCAATAATATCCGTAAAATGTTTATGTTCAATCGTTCCTGTTTTTCGATGAAGCACCATCAGACGGGACGCACTCCGGTCCTCCAGGGGATCCTGTGCGATCAGTTCTTTTGGCAGATCAAAGAAAAAATCACTCGTCTTCATTTTGATTCCTCGCTTTCCACGCGGACCACTCCGCAATACACATATATTTTAAATGATTTTTACATAAAATACTAGTCATTTTTACAAAAAAATATTATAATAATACAATAATATAACGATTCCTGCATATTGGGTTGAAAAGTGCGGAATAGTTACTACTAAGCAATCATAAATGAAGGGAGGCACTTCCATGATAATTACTACGTATGCAGCGATTGACGTCGGCTCCAACGGTCTTTCCATGAAAATTTACGAAGTGTCAAAAGGAAAGGGAATTGTTGAACTTACGCACATTCGCCATAAATTATCGATTGGCTCCGAAATTTTTGCCAATCACCAGATCACATACAAAACATTATCGGAAATCTGCCGGGTATTAAAAGATTTCAAAAAAATAATGGAGGAATACAACGTTACCGCGTACCAGGCATACAGCGGAGACGCCCTGCGTGAGGCTTCTAACCGGCTGATCGTGCTGGATCAGATCAAATTGCAGACCAATATCAAAGTAAAGATTCTGAGCAACAGTGAACAGCGTTTCCTATATTATAAAGCGATCTCCATGAAAGAATCGTATTTTGATGATCTGATTGACGAAGGAGCGTTGATTGTAGATATGAGTGCCGGCAGTGTACAGTTTTCCTTTTTCCGCCACGGCGTATTGGAATTTACGCAGAATCTGAAACTTGGTTCGACAAGGATCAACGAACTGCTCCACACGATGGAATCCGAAGTTTTTCATTACAATGAGCTGATTTTGGATTATCTGGATAAAGATTTGACAACTTTTTACAATTTATATCTCAGCCAGAAAAAGGTACGGCACATCATCGCTGTCGGAAGCAATCTGCCGGAGATCAAGGCGCGGCTGTCCGAGAGAGATCCGGATTTCCAGGGATTGATCTCGCGGAAAGAGTTTGAAAAGATTAAAAATGCAAGCCACCTTGGACTTGCACACATGGATCAGATCCTGCCAACCCTGCTTTTGTTCAAAAAGATCGGGGCGCTTACCAAATGCAATGACCTGTATCTGTCCGCCATTGATCTGTGCGACAGCATGGTGGCAGATTATGCGGAACGCCGGGAAAAGATACGGCCTGCTCATGATTTTTCCAAAGACATTATCGAATCGGCAAAAAATATTGCCATTCGTTACCAATGCGACATGGCACACATTGAAAACGTGGTCTATCTCGCAACCGAAATATTTGACAATATCCGGAAACTTCATGGACTTGGCAAACGAGAGCGCCTGCTCTTGCAGATTGCCGTTATACTACACAGCTGCGGTGCTTTTGTCAATATGGCGCAGACACGCGAAAATTCCTATAAGATCATTATGAGTACGGAAATCATCGGAATCTCGCACATCGAACGTGTTATGGTAGCCAATATCGTACGGTACAACAATGAATATTTCCCGGATTATCAGGAGATTGACGAGGAAGAAATTACCAAAGACCAGTACATTACCATCGTTAAACTTTGTGCAATCCTGAAACTGGCAAATGTCCTCGACAAAAGCAATCACCAGAGGATCCAGAAAGTGCGCATGAGTCTGAAGGAAAATTCCCTGCAGATCACGGCTTATACATTACAGGATATCACCTTGGAAAAAGGACTGTTTCACCGGAAAGCAGATGTCTTTGAAGAAGTATTCGGCATCCGTCCGGTATTAAAAAAGAAAGAGGGGTTGACAAAATGACAAAATTTTACAACCGAGAACTGAGCTGGCTCGGATTTAATTACCGTGTTCTTTCTGAGGCACGCGATAAAAATATTCCACTTATGGAGCGTCTGAAATTTTTGAGTATTACCGCGTCCAATCTGGATGAATTTTTCATGATCCGCGTCGCTTCTCTCAAAGATATGGTACACGCAAAATATACGAAAAAAGATATCGCAGGGCTTACTCCAAAGGAGCAGCTTGAAATCATTTCAACAGGAACACATGAACTGGTAGAAAAACAGTACAATACATATAACCGCTCTTTTCTGCCGGCTCTCAAACACAATGGGCTGACGATCGTAACCCAGTATGAATCGCTGAATGCCGAACAGGCCGAGTACGTAGACCGGTATTTTATGCGTGAAGTTTATCCGGTACTGACACCGATGGCAGTGGATTCTTCCCGTCCGTTTCCATTGATCCGCAATAAGTCACTCAATATTGCAGCTCTTTTGATGGATAAAAAACGGAAGGGCACCATTGATTTTGCGACCGTCCAGGTGCCTTCTGTGCTTCCAAGAATTGTCACGATCCCTTCTGAGAAAGATGGCGAAACGAGCATCATTCTTCTGGAACAGATCATTGAAAAGAACATACAGAAATTGTTTTTAAATTACAAAGTACTGGATGCGACACCATACCGTGTCATGCGAAATGCCGATCTTACCATTGACGAAGACGAAGCCGCTGACCTCCTCATTGAGATCGAACGACAGTTAAAGAAGCGGCAATGGGGCGAGGCAATCCGTCTGGAAGTCGAACAGGGAATTGACAAACGCCTGCTAAAGATATTAAAAAAGGAACTGCAGATCCAGCAGGAGGATATTTTTACCATCCGCGGTCCGCTTGACCTTACCTTTCTCATGAAAGTGTATGGCATGGAAGGCTTCGATCATCTGAAAGAAGAACCGTATACGCCACAGCCGCCAAAAGCACTTAATATGGACGAAGATCTCTTTGAGCAGATCCGCCAAAAAGATATCCTGCTCCACCATCCGTACGAGACATTTGATCCGGTCGTTAATTTTGTGCGGTTTGCCGCCAAAGACCCGGATGTCCTCGCGATCAAACAGACCTTATACCGTGTCAGCAGCAATTCTCCGATCATTGCCTCGTTAGCACAGGCGGCGGAAAACGGAAAGCAGGTTACGGTTCTTGTCGAATTGAAAGCCCGTTTTGATGAGGAAAATAATATCGTCTGGGCAAGAAAACTGGAAAAAGCCGGCTGCCACGTTATTTACGGTCTGGTCGGATTAAAGACGCATAGTAAGATCACTCTCGTCGTACGGCGTGAAGAGGAAGGCATCCGCCGCTATGTCCATCTGGGAACCGGTAACTATAACGATTCGACGGCAAAACTTTATACCGATATGGGCATGTTTACGTGCAAACGTGCGTATGGCGAAGACGCAACCGCGGTATTTAACATGCTTTCCGGATATTCGGAACCACTCTCATGGAATAAACTGGCACTGGCTCCAACCTGGCTCCGCACACGCTTTGTCGAACTGATCAACCGCGAACGTGACTATGCCGCAATGGGAAAACCGGCACGCATTGTCGCAAAGATGAACTCCCTGTGCGATGCCGGTATCATCAATGCCCTTTATGAAGCCTCTGCTGCCGGTGTTCAGATTGAACTGATCATCCGCGGTATCTGCTGCCTGAAACAGGGCGTTCCCGGCATGAGCGAAACCATCCAAGTCCGCTCGATCGTCGGCACATTTCTGGAGCACTCCCGCATTTTCTATTTTGAAAATGACGGCAGTCCGGAGATCTACATGGGAAGCGCCGACTGGATGCCGCGAAACCTCGATAAACGTGTCGAGATCCTTTTCCCGGTAGAAGATCCGGATCTGAAAAAAGAAATCGTCCACATTCTTCATACGCAGCTTGCCGATAATACCAAAGCTCATCTTTTGCAGCCGGACGGACTCATTGATCCGGAAAAAGACGGTCTTGTGAAAGTATATGGAGGCTGCTATAAAAAAGCAGACCGCCGCGGTCATGCAGCCGTCTGCTCACAAATGCAGTTTTGCAAAGAAGCAAAGAAAAACACAAAATAAAAAAATGTGTATTATAAAACAGAGGAAGGCTTTTACCGGTCTTCCTCTGTTTGACATTGTTCTGCCAACCGCTGCATCTTGCGGTCTGCGCGTGCCATCAGATCAGCGCACCGCTTTAACTGCTTATGCATCTCCGGCGTAAATTTCTCTTCTTTTTTATAGCGAAGCTGGTGCTCCGTACTTGCCCAGAAATTCATCGCGATCGTACGAAACTGAATCTCAATCGGTACCTTCTTCTTTTCATCCGAAAAGAAGACATCCACCATAACGATCACATGCAGACTTCGATATCCATTGTCTTTCGGATGCTCTATGTAATCTTTGACGCGGATGACTTCCACATCTGTCTGATTCATCAACATCGCTGCCACATGGTAGACATCTGTTATGAACGGGCAGATCACACGCACTCCTGCGATGTCGTAAATATTTCCCATCATACAACTGATCGTAAGCGGCAGTCCTTTTTTCTTCATCTTCCCGATAATACTGTCTGCCGATTTCACACGGCTCTTAATATTTTCAATCGGATTCCGGTCATTGCAGTACTGAAATTCTTTGTTCAATATTTCCAGTTTCGCTGTCACCTGCTGAATCCCCGCCTCATAAAAGAACATGATCTGGCGGTACTGCTTTTCCATATCTAAAAGGTCACCGGTCTGTGGCAGATAAATCTCGTTTCCATCTTCCGGAATGACATTAACCACCTCGATGTCGCCTTCTTTTTTGGTTGTTAAACGGCTCAATACATTTTTCAAATCTATCACTTCCTTTTATATTTCTATCATATCGTAAAAAGTTGAATAGAACGTCAAAAAAGTGTGAATTAAGTGTTAAAATATTACGCTCTTTGCCAGCTCGTCCGCCATATCATTGTAATGGTCGCCGGAATGGCCTTTTACCTTGACAAACGTCACCTGCAGTTTGTCCTGCACCGAATCATAATATTTTTTATAGGCTTTCGTTCCCTCTTTATTTGTCTTCCATTCCCCCAGGCACCACGAGGCGATCCCCTGATAATCATGATAAATTTTTATCTTCCGGATGCCGCGCCTCACCGCAAGTTCCATCGCAAGCTGTGACCCCAGGATCTCTCCTGCTACATTCCGCATCTGTGCCAGTTCGTCATCTTCTCCTTTTTGCGCCATCGTCTCTTCTTTTCCCTCATACAAAAATACGACACCGCAGCTGTACTCGCCCGTCGTGACATTGTAACTTCCGTCCACGTAAGCAACGGCAGTATCTTCGTCCACCGGCTCCGCTTCTGCGCTGCCTTCCTCACCATTTCCATCAGATGCCGCTGCGGTTCCCCGCACAAAATTTTCTGCCTCTTCCATCGTCGGGAAACTTTTGTAAATCGCGCCGGAATATCCCTCCGTCTGCGCCTTGCAGTCATCCCATGTCAGATAGATCCCCGGTGTCTTTCCCTTCTTCACTGCATAATATTTCTTTTTTGCCATCTGCCTGCTCCTTTAACTTCTCGATTTCTTTTTCCGTCAACTGCCGCCACTGTCCCTTTTTCAGCGAATCCTCCAGCCGGATCCCTGCCATCTCCACACGTTTCAGATAGACAACTTCTTTTCCCAATTGGTGGAACATCCGCTTCACCTGATGAAATTTTCCTTCTGTGATCGTGAGAAGGCATTCTGTCTCTGCCAGAATTTTCATCTCTGCCGGCTTCGTCAACCGCTTCTCTCCAATGTCTACGCCCTCTTTCATGCGTATGACATCTTCTTCACTTACTGGGATATCCAGTCGCACCAGATACGTCTTTTCCACATGAAACTTCGGCGACAAAAGCCGGTGTGCCATCCCGCCGTCATTGGTCAGGATCAGAAGCCCCTCCGTGTCCTTGTCAAGCCGCCCCATCGGAAAGAGATCTTTTGATAAAAACGGAGGCTCGCCCTCACCGGCAAAGCCGCCACGCCGCACAGCATCCAGCACCGTCTCGTCCCTTGCATCGTCGGTCGCCGACACGATCCCCGCCGGTTTATGAAAAAGAAGATACTGGTACTGCTGCCCACAGATTCTTCGTCCTTCCATCTCGATGACATCGTCTGCCGACACCTTATATCCAGCATCTTTGATCACGGCATCCTGAACTTTTACCAGCCCGGATGCCACCTTCTTTTTAATCTGACTTCTCGTCAATTCGGTATGATCCGATAAATATTTATCCAAGCGAATCTTCTTCAACATCGTCCTCCTGTAATCGTCCCTTTTCCACATTTGGACGGATAAACGTCTCATAGGCATACTTCCACAGCACTTCGGAACCTTCCGCGGTCCGTTCATTTCTGCCAAGCACCTGCGAAAGATGTACGCCGTGTTCTTCCCACGCTTTGCCATCGGTCGCTGCATTCAGCATAAGCGGCTGGATGTTATCCATCGTTCTGGCAAATTTTGCCTCCGGCGTCTCTCTTGCCTCAAATTCTTCCCACAGAGCGCGCAGTGCCTTTCCCTGTTCTTCCGGCAAGATAGAGAAAATGCGGTCCGCCGCCTTCACTTCACGTTCCCGCTGCGTCGCCTTTCCTGCTTCATCATAAGCATATGTATCTCCGGCATCGATCTCCACCAGATCATGGATCAAAAGCATTGAAACCGTTTTTAATACGTCGATTTTCTCATTGGCGTATTCGCTGAGCAATAACGTCATAATCGCCATATGCCACGCATGTTCCGCATCGTTTTCCTTCCGGTCTGCCCCCGTCAGATACGTCTGTCTTCCAATCTTCTTTTCCTTATCAATCTCGCGAAAAAAAGCAAATTGCTTATCCAGTCTTTCCATCCTTTTAAGCTTCCTTTCCGACGGACAAA
Source organism: Lachnoclostridium sp. UBA6475 (assembly GCA_002435545.1). GTDB lineage: Bacteria > Bacillota > Clostridia > Lachnospirales > Lachnospiraceae > Eubacterium_F. The sequence continues at coordinate 1,955 of DJNB01000250.1, read as the reverse complement.
ATCTTTCTCGGATCCGGTTCGATCTCATCTGTCTTAAACCAGTGCCACACCACGCTTCCACAGATCACTGCGATCACCGTAAGCACGACTAAAACCACAATTTTCTGCACAATGCCGCTTGGAAGAAAATTTACAAAAATCTGGTTGATGAGCATAATGGCCTCATAAATAACGGCTCCCGTGATCCACGCATGATGTACTTTACGTTCTTCATAATATTTTGCCATAATTAGCGTGATCGCCATAATGACGATAAACATCAGGATACATTTGTACGTTCCCTCTAACATCGACGGAATCGTTGTATGTTCAATGGCTTTCATATAATCGGTTTCTGTTCCGAGCTGTCCGACGTTGATGCGGATCGACGCATAGGCACTGTAAAAATATGGCTGTACCAGTTCCAATGCCACTTTTCCAAGAGCAAAACCGATCCCTACCACCGCACTTCGGTAGATTGAACGCTTCTTTTCATTTGTCAGATAGATCCCCCAGTACAACGCCGCGATCGTAAATGCCGTACTCAAAAACGTAAGACCAAAGGATACGCCGACCTGGGCGATTCCGGATACGCCTTTAAACACAAGCGCTAAAAGATACATTGCCAGAAAAGAAAAAATCAGATACTGCCACAGGTATCCAAGAAAGCCGTATCCAAGTGCTCCCGGCAGTCCCGTCTCCAATTTACTGGAACGTTTGTGAATTTTAAAATATGCGATCCCCAGAACAACAAGCGCGATCAGAGGACACAGTATCATACATACAATTTTTATCGTTGGAATCATAGTTTTAAACCTTGCCTTTCAAATTCATTGATAGAGACTATTATAGTTTATTTACCGAAAGAAGTCAATTATGACAAAATGAACATTATGTAAAAAACCACTTTGCCCTTTTCATTTTGTATCAGCAAAGTGGTTTCTTATTATGCTCTATGACGCCTCTACGATCTCCTGCGTCCGTAAGATCACCGGAATCAACTGGTGTAGTTCCTCTTTGAGTTCCGGAAGCCCTACCGGCTCTTCATGCAGGATCACATTGTAGCAGGTCGAATTAATCAATTCCACGATCATATAAATGACTAACTCATGATTTTTGAACTTGCGCCCCGAAGTCGCGATCAATTCGGTGTACCAGTCAAAGAAACTCTTTGACACATCATTTTCGCCCTCCAAAAGAACCCTATGGAAAAGTCCCCATTGGAGATTTTTGGCAATAAATTCCAGCAGTGTCTTATCTTCATTGAGCTGGTCAATGATAACGTCTGAGGCACAGATTACCGTTTCCTCCAGCGAAGAAAACTTTTTCCGGTACATCTGCTCATACGCGATGGAGAACAGTTCTCCCGCTTTCTTGGTGATCAATGCGTTCCGTATGTCATACTTATCTTTGAAATACAGATAAAATGTTCCTTTTGCCATATTGGCTTTTTTGACGATGTCCGAAATGGATGTGTCAAATACGCCTTTGGAAGTAAACAACTCATACGTCGCATTGAGTAGATCCTCACGCTTTTTCTTCTTTTTTTCATCGAGTCTGCCCACTTCATTCACATCCTTTCCTGCCACAAGTAGTTTTTATTCTTCATCATCTTTCTTTACTTCTGCCGTCTCAATGACGAATTTGACCTTTCCGTCCATTCCTTTGCTGATTCCGGAGAAGTTTGTATAATCTTTGGACATATCGGTCAGTTTTTCCAGTCTGGTCTTCAATGTCTTAATATCATCCTCATATACATTGTTCAGTTTCTGGATACCCTTCTGATCGAATTTATCCATTCCTTCGTAAAGATCATTTGCGCCATCGGAAAGTTTGCCGATACCATCCGCAACTTTGCCGGTTGCCTTATGGAGTGTATTGCTTCCCTTTTTCAGTTTGTTGGCTCCATTGATCAGTTTGTCGCTTCCGGATTTTACCGATTTGCTTGCTTTCAGGATTTTCTTTGCTCCTGCCAG
>DJNB01000234.1 GCA_002435545.1 Lachnoclostridium sp. UBA6475 | reverse complement strand
AAGCATTGCGAGGGAATTAAACTGCTCAACACAACCGATTGCCTGGCAATTTGGCAATATGGATAATATGAGAGAAGCCTTGACAAAGGAAGCTGTTACCTATGCAAATCAAAAAATGATGCCTACTTCGGCAAACTGCATGGAAGCATTTTGGCAGATTGGATATGGATATATCAATTTAGCTTTTGACACGCCTAACCTATTTCGTTTTGTATATATGGGTGAAAGTAAAAACTATTGCAGGGGCGGATTTAATTCTATGTTAATAGACAAGGGGAATGCTGTTTTGATAGATAAATTGTATCAGTATCTTAATATTAGCAAAGAACAGGCGGATATGCTGTTCCAAAGAATGATTGTATATACGCATGGAATGGTATCTTTGGTTGTAGCCGGTGTATTGAATTGTACCAAAGATCAGGTGTATTCAATAGTGAAAGATTTTGGCTTGGATTTACTTTCTCTTACAGATACAGCTTTAGATATAAGATCCGTTATATCAAATATAACCGAGGTATAAATTTTTATGAAAAAGGTTTCTTTTAAAAAGGTAAAAAGGAAAATGCTAATTTTATTTTTCGTATTATGTGCAATAGTTTTGTTGACTTTCTTAACAGTTGTATTTTTGCGTATTCATAACGTATTGGAATCGAAAATAGATACGGACTTAGGAATACAAGAAAATACCTATGTCACAATAGGCGGTATAGAGCAATATCTGCAAATCCGTGGTGAAGATAGAAATAATCCCGTTATCCTATGGCTTCACGGCGGACCCGGCTTTCCGTTGACATATTTAACTTACTATTACCAGACTGCTTTGGAAAAAGATTATACGATTGTTTGTTGGGAACAAAGAGGCTGCGGACGGACATTTTACAAAAACAAAGGCGACAACAATCTGACTATCGAACAATTACTTGCTGATACAGATGAAGTAATTGACTATTTGCGGAAGCGTTTTGGGAAAGACAAAATTATCATCATGGGGCAATCGTGGGGAACAGTACTCGGAATAGATTATATCAATCTCCATTCAGAAAAAGTAGCTGCATATATCGGTATTGGACAAGTAACCGATTTTTTGCAGGGGAAAATCTATGCAGCGGAAAGTGCCGCACAAATAGCGGCAGAAAACGGCAATAAGGAAGAAGTTGAATTATTGGAACAGTATATTGAACGATTATCTGAAATGGATGGTATTGAAAAGTTAGATGTAAAGTCTCTTGAAGAAATGATTATTACATCTACAAAATATCTGAAATGCGATGGAGAAATGTCGGGTACAAAACAAATATTTACTGCGATTACATCCCCAGAAATGACATGGAATGACACAAGGTGGTTTTTATTTGCAAGTGATACACAGAATATAATCACTTTCCAAAACAATCTTGTGGACTATATGTATTTTCAGTTTGATGTTATGAAGTTGAGTAAAGAATATGATATTCCGATTTGCTTTATACAAGGTGACAGTGACTGGGTTACTCCAACAAGTTTGGTAAATGATTACTATGAGGTTATTGCGTCTGATAAAAAAGAAATGATTGTTATTAACAATGCCGGACATACCCCGTTCTTGGATAATCCAGAACAATTTTGTGAAGCAGTTAAAACTTTTTTATCCGAGTGCAAAATCGAATAATATACAAAAAATTGTAGAGGTGATATTATGGCTGAATGGGTGCGCTGCCCTGTCTGCGGAAATAAGACAAGGTTACAGATACGGGCAGATACAGAGTTAAAAAACTTTCCTCTCTACTGCCCAAAATGCAGACAGGAAAGTTTGATTGACGCAAAGGATTTACAGGTAACAGTGATTAAAGAGATTGAAATGAAAGCGCAGAGCTGATTTACTCAGCGACAAATCGGTGTTGAACAAAATCGCTGCGCCACAGCCTTGGCAGGCCATCGCGCAGCGATTTTGTTCCATTTCAGTTTGTTGGAGAGTTGAGAGAGCAAAAAATCAAGGCTTGATGAAAGGAAGATGAATATGAAATTGTTAACTTTTGTTATTATCACACTTGTTATATATATGCCATTTCATTTGTTTGAGGAGGCACTTGGGAATTTTCCTAAGTGGATGTATGAACATAAGTGGCTTCCATACCATATGACATATGGACATTGGATGTCAAATAATATTTTTATTTATTATCCTATGCTTTTACTTGCTGCATTTATATTTGTAATTGGAGAAGATAATTGCACTTGTTTCGGTATTGGAATTATAATGTGGGGTTTTATAAATTTTGGAGACCATTTCTTTTATACAATTAAGGATAAGAAATTAACCGCAGGGCTATTAACGGGAACATTGTTTTTAGTAAATTCTATATTTGGAATTAGGTGCTTTTTGAGTTCAGAATTATTTTCTATACCGCAACTTATTTTGGGTATATTTATAGGCGGAATATTATTTGGATTGCCAATAGGACTTTGTGTGGTTATATATAAATTTTTCAAAAGATTTGATTAAAAAAAAATTACCATTTGTCAGGAAGTCAAGCCTGTTGTTGTCTGGCGCCTTGAATAATAAGAGGCTTCCTTTTTTTCTTATTTTTCCAACATTCTAACTTGCCAAACAAATTTCTTTCCATACAAAATACCTCCTTTCCAGCGGATAAACTACAACATATTTTTTCTTATTGTACCTGCTTTTTTTTAAAATATCAACACTTTTCAGGCGGTATTTTTTGCATTTACCACATTTTTCAGGCGGAAATTTTCACTTTCGTAACACTTTTCATGCGGTTACTTTACTTCTCCCCCAAAACCTCAAACACCTTCTCAAACGCAGCCCCCACTACAACTCCCATAACCGTATTTCCTGTTTTAAACTTCATCAAGGCATCCGCTTCCTTTTCTTTCCATTTTTGTTTTATTTGTTCTTTCTTCTTCTCTTCCTTTTGCAGCTCCAAATACGCAAGATAATCTGAATATTCCATGAAATCATCTTCCGTAAGTTCCGCAGATTCTTCTTGTCCCTGCCATTCTTCCGCATCCACATCCTTTTTATAAAGTTTCTGCGGGGTGACTTTTACCGCTGTTTTGTCTGTCTGCGCAGTAAAATATACCGAAGCGTTTTTATTTGCTTCCATATCTTTATTTTCTTTGGTTCCTTTCACTATGTACGTCATCTCATTGCTGTCATTAAGATATTGACAGACAATGCCGGCGTTTAGCATTTTCCAATTTTTTACATTGCTGGTAAACAGGATCCGCCAGTCTTTGATCTTTTTGTTTGATTTGTTTTGAATTTTTATCTCACCCGATACACTGTCTTTCCACATAGGATGTTCGATATATGCGACAGAATAGTTGTCCTTATTTATCTCGCAGTCATCGGCACTGAATTCGCTGTTTATTTCGTTCATGGTTCCTTTATATTTGACGGTTATTTCAAATGTCACTTTGCCGTTTGCTTTGATATCCTGCCTGCCGTCAAGGCTTTGAACATAATAATAATTATTTTGATATCCAATGATCTTTGCCTTGGAAATTTTCTCAATTTCATCTTTGCATTGAAACCCTATTGTCCAGTCATCGATCGATGCGTCCGTCAGGTTTTTGACCGTAACTTCTGCCTTATAATGATTTTTCCATTTTTCTTTATTGCGGTAGTGAGGCGGATGGTATCGTCATCCCCCTCATCATCGTCATATAAATCCTCCTCATCGTATTCCTCGTCGTCATCCCACACTTCTTCCTCTTCTTCCCACGAATCCAGTTCGTCATCGTCAAGAAGGATTTCCTCATCCTCTTCTTCTGCCTCTGCTTTTGGCTTGGCACAAACCTGTGAAACATTTACGCCGCCAAAAAACAAGCTGGCCAGAACTAGTAATACCGTTATTTTATGTAGTTTTTTCATATTATCTCCCTTTTTTATCCGCATTATTCCAACCACTACAATAGCAGCCGGCAGCAAAATTACCGTTTCCAGTAAATACATTACGCGCTCAACCAAAAGGAATTTTTCCGCCCATCCGGTATAAACTTTATTCCATGTGTAAACGGCAAACGGCGGATACATCACCGCCCATAATAGAATTATGCCGCTAACGATCATGATAACTTCGCATAAAAGTATTTTCCGAAAAACCGCCTTGCTTCCCTTTTCTTCAATATTTTTCTTCATACGAAATAACTGGTAACCGCTGAAGAAAATAGCTGCCCAGATACCTGCATTTATTACTGCAAGAATAATATCACCCAGATCCATAATAACAACCTCCTCGTTTCATATTCGAATTACTAATATTCCAATTCCTGATACGTTATTTTTCCTTTTAATGCCTTCCTGTACCTGCCTGCACTCTCTGCCGGCACTTTTATCTTTCCAATGCCATGCGGCATGCGATATACAATGTCCATATAGTCCAGCTGCACAATGCCCTTGTCAAAATCCGGCCAATCCGAACTTTCTTCGTATTCTCCCAGTTCACAGGCGTTCTGCTTTGCAATTTCCGGAACTTTTTTGCCCTCAAATATCAATCTTTTTGTTGTCACCTGCAACGCATTTTTGCCAATATTTTTTACAGATTTTGGAATAACGAGCCGGTTAAATCCACAGTCTTCAAACGCCCCTGCTTTTATCGTGCGGAGAGTCTTTGGAAGTTTGATATTACGCAGGCTGTAACAGTCACGAAAACTTTGTTTTTCAATTGTTTTTAAATTTTTCGGCAGCACCACACGTTCCAGTTCATAGCAGAATTCAAATGCATTTGCTCCGATCTTTTTTACACCTTCCGGAACTTCTACATCCGATAATTTTTTGCATGCCATAAATGCCCCGTCTTCAATCTCGCGCAGCGAATCCGGCAGTGTAACATCATTTATCCGGGAATATGCCAGACTTCTCTTTGCGAGTTTCTTCATATTTCCCCGGATAAATACCAGTTCAACCGTTGTATTTCCATAAAAGGCATCCGGTGCGATCTGCGTCGTCTTTTTCGGCAGCATCAGCGTTCCTTTTGCCACTCCGGCATACAAAAGTTTTTTCCTGTTTTTTGTGTACAGCGCGCCGTCTTTTTCAACCATATATGGATTTTCTGCTGACACTTTGATCGTGCGGAGTTTTGTGCAGTTTTCAAATGCACCCGCCTCTATTTTTCGAAGACTTTTTGGTAATTCTATCCTTTCCAATCCGGATTCATAAAAGGCCCCCTTGGCAATCTTCACTGCACCTTCGGCAATTTTCACCGTCCCGGACTGTTTTCCGCCGGATACTACCGTTTTCCCGTCTGCCGTATACTGCACATTATCTTTTTCCACATACGTTTCGGCATATATCTGCGGAGAAAGAAACAAACATAACATCATGAATAATAACAATCGCACTGCATTTTTCATAACATTCCACCTCCTGTTAAAAAACTCCGGTATGCAGAAAATACATACCAGAGCTGATTTCATCCACCCAAATACTTCTTTGTATTTATCTTTTGTTAAGTTGTTTTATTTCAAAAACTTTCTCCTCTCAACCGTATCTTATGAGTGCTCTTTTTTCATTGGTATACTTCATAATTGCATATCTTTTCAGCCTTTTCAACAAAAGGTGCAATATTTGCATTTTAAGTGCAAAATTTGTAATTTCAGAGCAAAGTTTTTGGAATCACAACCATCGTCTCAAAATATTTTCCGTCATATTCTCTTTCAATATATCCGTTATAAGCTGCAACAATCCGGTTTACATTGCGCAGGCCGATCCCGTGGAGGCTTTTTTCCTCCTTTGTCGTAACAAAACGACCGTCATTTTGAATGATCGCTCCCCAGTATGTATTTTTTATACGGAAAACAGCAAAATTTCCATCATTCTGCATATATAAGTCTATCCAAATTTTCCCATTTTCGCATTTTCTTGCAGCTTCCAGCGCATTGTCCAGCAAATTTCCAAAAAGGGAAGTGATGTCTATTTCTTTCATAAATTCAATCTTAAAACCCGCCTCGACAAATACCTCTGTTACTACCTTTTCTTTTTCCGCTTCCCGCTTAAAATCACCCAGAAGTATATTTAAAAAATGATTGGCGCAGATCACATTTTTCTCTTCATTATAGATCCCCATCTGCAAGCTGTCAAGCACTTCCCGGATCTTTTCTTCCCGGCCTTCTTCAAGATAAATTCCGATCTGTTTTAAGTAATATTTAATATCATGTATTTTTTCTTTGTAATTTCTTTCGATGCTTTCTTCCTTGTCGTGCCAGTTTTTTCTCTCGTCGTATTTCGCCTGACTGATCTCTAAAAGCAGTTTCTGTTCCTGCAGCTGGCTGTATTTTGTAAAAACGTAAAACAGGATAATATTGCCGCAAAGCAGGATAAGATACAGGATGATCATAGCGACATCTCTTAAGGTAAGTTCGTCCCCACCGACACGAATATAGGGAATCAATACCGTAAGCCCTATTGTGGCAATAGGAATGATAATAAATGCGCCAAATACTTTCAGCGAAATTTTTCGTACCTGTATTTTTGATATCTGTTTGATCATTGTTAAAATGACAAATTCGATCAATTTTATCGCGATAATACTGCTTATCATTGCAAAATGATTTCTGTATATTTCGTTGGTTGGCAGTTTAACAGAAACCTTTAATAGAAAGAAAAATACCAATTCTGCACTCATACAGACGGCAATTACAATGAGCCAGTGAAATAACCGGAGCAAAATATTTCCCTGAACCAGAACCAGCGCCACGACCAAAAAGAGACAGCAGGACACTACAAAATTCAGCCGGCTGCTATTTTGCAGATTTGCCATTGTATTCAGTACAACAATGCCTCCAGCCAGCCCAAGTTCGCGCCCGCGGCTGCGAAAAAAATTTCTTTTCGCATGAAACGCTTTATAAAAATCAAAGACAAGATAAACTTCTACGATTGTGGAAATCAACATACAAATACTGTAAATTACATTTTCTTTCATAAATCAGTCCTTCCTTTTGTATTTATTTCCAAAATATTCCATTATCTTCTTTTTAAATTCATTCTTTTTGGCTCTCGAAACCGACAGCCGCACGGACCCCACCTGAACAAAATCCGCCTCCGTCAGCCTTGACACATAATGCAGATTCACAATATAACTGCTGTGCGGCATCGCAAAATCTGATTTTTCGAGCATCTCCATCAATTCTTTAAAAGAATAGGGCGCGATAACATTGGCCTCTGAATATAGTTTTTGAAGCGGCTCTTTCATATGAAGCACACTTTTCCCATTTTTATGATGGGTGATATACATAATATCCGCCACCTGAACCGTGATCTTTTCGCGCATATAATACGCCTCAATACTGTAAACTTCTTTGCGCCGCGCGATCTCGTCCAGTATATCCCGCAGATCTTTCATGATTTCTTCTGTTTCCGACTGTTTTAACAAATAGCGGTACGGCGAAATTTTAATCGTCTCCGGTGTCGGCATAAAAATTCCCGAACAATGCACTAAAACTCCCTGATAACCACGCCTTCTGAGTTCAACCGATATCTCATTTCCATCCATGCCTTCCAGCTGAATGTCAAGAAATACAACATCTTCTTCATCCACATTTCTCTCTAATAATTGTTCTCCTGATGTACATTTTATAATTTCCAGTGTATCTTCCTGCTTACGACATGCCATAAGCATTTTCTCTAATTCGTCCATGTATTCTTTGTCATCATCACAGAGAGCGATCTTATAAACCATATTAAGCCACTCCTTATCCATTTTCTTTAGTATAACATGTTTGGTGCGGGGAGACAATGAGAAATGCTCCCCGACCAAATCAATGTTGTCACAGTTGATAAGCCTCTTATTTTTTCACCAAATATTTCCAGTTTCATTTTAATAGTCTACGCATATTTAGTATATCATATTTTTATCAATAAAACGGAATTTGCGACAGACGACAACTATTTGAGGATAGACGACATTTTTTTACGTTTTTCGCCCCTCACTGCTCTCCACCCCAAAAGGACCAGCCTTCCGGCTGGTCCCCTGTAGTATAAGTTGATGAAGTTTTCTCCCCCGAATTACGAATGCCGCACAGCAACATTCGTAATTTCAGGCTCTTCTTATTTGCTTTATTTGCTGCTTTGTTTTTTCTTGGAAATTACGTCGAAAGCTACGGCTGCCAGAAGGACAAGTCCTTTTACGGCTTTTTGCCAGTTTGCGTCGATTCCCATGATGGACATTCCGTTGTTGAGAACACCCATGAAGATGGCACCGATTACTACGCCGGGTACGGTTCCGATTCCGCCGTATGCGGAAGCTCCACCGATGAAGCAGGCACCGATCGCATCCATTTCGTAGTTTGTTCCGGCAGTCGGTGCTGCGGAATTGAAACGGGCGATGCAGACAAGAGCTGCAACTGCGGAGAGTACTGCCATATTGACATAAGCGATGAAGTATACACGGTTTGTCTTGACACCACTGAGTTTTGCTGCATTTTCGTTGCCGCCGACTGCATAGTAGTAACGGCCGGAAACGGTTTTGGATGTGTAGTAAGCATAAGCTGCTACGATTACGGCAAGAAGAATGAGGATCGTAGGCAGACCTTTGTAGCTGTACAATTTGATGCAGACAAACATAACGACTGCTGTGATAATCACACATCTTGCGATATCGCCGTAAAGGTTGCTCTGCTGATATCCGTTTTTCTTTGCTTTGATTCGTTTCCAGATAACGGAAGCGATATAACCTGCACTGATCAGGATGCCGGCTGCAAGAGCGGTTCCGTAACCGGGTACGTAATTGTTAAACAACGCGATATATTCATCCGGCATTGGGGAGATCGTGAGGCCGTCCAGTACGAGGAGGGCGACACCACGCCACAAAAGCATGCCGGCAAGCGTTACGATAAATGGAGGGATGCGGACGTAGGCGATCCAGAATGCCTGCCATACACCGATTCCAAGTCCTACGAGGAGGCCGGCTGCGATGGCTGCCCACATATTGACGCCGCCATTTACCATCAGTTTTCCGACTACTGCGCCGACCAGACATACGATCGAGCCGACAGACAAGTCGATGTTACCACCGGTAAGGATACAAAGTAACATACCTACTGCAAGAATAACGACATAACCATTTTGTGCGATTAAGTTCGTTATGTTGGATGACAAGAGGAGTGCTCCGTCTGTCATAAATGTAAAGAATATGGCAACGATGATCAGCGCGATCACCATTGTATTTTTTTTCAAAGCTTCTTTCACCTGATTCATTTCATTCACGCTCCTTTTCCTGATTTCATGATATATGACATGATAATTTCCTGTGTTGCTTCTTTTCCGTCTACTTCGCCCACCATTTTACCTTCGTTCATGACATAGATGCGGTCGCTCATGCCAAGCACTTCCGGTAATTCCGAAGAAATGATGATGACGGATTTTCCTGCTGCCACCAGGTCATTGATGATACAATAAATCTCGTATTTGGCGCCGACGTCGATTCCTCGTGTCGGTTCATCCAGGATCAATACGTCGGGGTCTGTCAGCATCCATTTTGCCAAAAGCACTTTCTGCTGGTTACCACCACTCAGATTTCCCACATTTTGGTAAACCGACGGTGCCTTGGTATGAAGTTTCTGCCGGTAATCTTCTGCGATCTGAACTTCCTTTAATTTGTCGATCACGCCGTAGCGGCTGACTTTGTCCATCTTCGCAAGAGACGTATTGGTATAGATCGGATTGCTTAAGATCAAGCCGTTGCCCTTTCGGTCTTCCGTCACATACGCAAGTTTGTGGTCGATCGCCTGACGCACATTTTTCAGATGAACTTCCTTTCCGTTCATCTTAATCGTTCCGCTGATGCCGGTTCCGTAACTGTGTCCAAACAGACTCATCGCAAGTTCCGTACGTCCTGCACCCATCAAACCGGAGATGCCGACCACTTCGCCGCGGCGTACATAAAAGGATACGTCGTCCACCACTTTCTTCGCCGGAGTCATCGGATGATGCACCGTCCAATGATCGACTTCCATGCAGACATCGCCGATCTTGACATTTTCTCTGGCTGGGAACCGGTTGCTGAGTTCTCGTCCAACCATGCCGCGGATAATACGGTTTTCGCTGAAATCATCCACTTCTTTATCCATCGTCTCAATCGTGGAGCCGTCACGGATAACCGTAATCTTATCTGCCACGTAGGAAATTTCGTTTAATTTGTGGGAAATGATGATCGATGTCATTCCCTGTTTTTTAAATTCAAGCATAAGATCCAAAAGCGCCTGCGAATCGGATTCGTTAAGCGATGCCGTCGGCTCGTCAAGAATCAAAAGTTTTACATCTTTTGCCAGTGCTTTGGCAATTTCTACCAGCTGCTGTTTGCCGACTCCGATATCTTTGATCAAAGTATGCGGATCTTCTTTCAATCCTACCTTTTTCATAAGCTCCTCGGCACGTCCGTAGGTTTTCGTCCAGTCGATCGCCATTTTCTTTCCCTGCTCATTGCCAAGAAACATATTTTCTGCGATCGTCATATACGGTACGAGTGCGAGTTCCTGGTGGATAATAACAATACCTTTTTTCTCGCTGTCTTTAATTTCCTTAAATTTACAAATTTCTCCATCGTAAACGATGTCACCTTCGTAACTTCCATAAGGATAGATTCCGCTGAGGACATTCATCAATGTCGATTTACCGGCTCCGTTTTCACCGACCAGTGCGTGAATCTCTCCTTTTTTCACCTTCAAATTGACATTATCCAGTGCTTTTACGCCGGGAAATGTTTTGGTAATTCCATTCATTTCCAAGATATATTCTGCCATCGGTCACCCCTCCTTACTTCACATCCGATTCTTTATAATATCCGGAATCGATCAACACTTCTTTGTAGTTATCCTGATCTGCAAAAACAGGCTGGCAAAGATAGGTCGGCACAACTCCTTTTCCATTGTCATAACTTTCCGTGTCATTGACCGGAACTTCTTTTCCTTCAATGATCGCTGTTACCATCTCTACTACTTTGGATGCCAGCTGTCTCGTATCTTTAAAGATTGACATCGACTGTTTGCCGGCAATGATATTTTTTACCGAGGTAATGTCACAGTCCTGACCGGTCAGGATCGGGAAGTCGCCTTTGTAAGAAGCGACCAGCGCATTGGTGATACCGTTTGCTACCGAGTCATTGGAGGACAATACCGCATCCAGTTTTGTGCCATCCTGATAGTACGCTGCGAGAATATTTTCCATTCTCTTCTGCGCTTCCTCTGTGGACCAGTTTGCTGTCGCACATTCTGCCAGTGTCGTCGAACCCGAACGAACGACCAGTTTTCCGGAATCAATGTACGGCTGGAGGATCTTCATCGCACCGCCAAAGAAGTAGTTACAGTTGTTATCGTCGGAAGAACCGGTGAAAAGTTCGATATTAAATGGTCCTTTTGCATTTTTCAGATCCAGTTTATCTTCGATGTACTGTCCCTGAAGTTCTCCGACAAGTTCATTGTCAAAGGTTGCATAATACGATACGGCGTCACTCTGCATGATCAGACGGTCATACGCGATAACCGGGATGCCAAGTCCTTTCGCACCCTGCAAAGCAGTTCCAAGTGCCGAACCATCGATAGAGGCAACTACCAGAACATCCGGATTGACCGCGATCATATTTTCAATCTGGCTGACCTGCGTTGCGATATCGTTATTCGCATACTGGATATCTACTTCATATCCTTGTTTTTCAAGCTGTGCTTTCATGTTGCTTCCGTCCTGTGCCCAGCGCTGCAGATCTTTTGTCGGCATGGAAACCGCGATCCGCTTTTTCGCATCCGGGTCTTTTTGCTGTGGCTTATTGACTGCCACTTGATCTCCGCTTACTCCGCAGGCGGTCAGCGAAAGCATCATTCCGACTGCCATCAGGCAAGCGATCCATTTTTTTATCATCTTCATAGCCATTCTCCTTCTCTATTTATTTTGCTGTTGTGCAACCACTCATGTTTTTCTTTAGGTTTAATATATCATAAGGGAAATAGGAATGCTTTACGATGAAATGGACAATTTTGCGATTTTGCAGACAGCACAAAAAAAGAGTAGCACAATCTTGATTTCAAAATTGTGCTACTGCTCTTAATCTTCTTTTTTATTGAGATACACTTCTTCTTTCGTGTGGAAGCCGCCGTCGATGATCACCTGATCGATATTTTTCCGATCGACAAAAACCGGGGAAAGCTGGTAACTCGGCACGTCGTAAGTACCGTCGGACACCGCCGCTTTCACACCGGTGTCCTCGCCTTTCGCAAGTTTGACGCAAAGGTCTGCCGCCTTCTCGGCAAGTTCATCAATATTTTTAAATGCCGTGCCACCCTGCGTCCCCTCGACAATCCGCTGACAGGCAGCAAGGTCGCCGTCCTGTCCGAGGACATACACTTTGCCTGCTTTCCGGTTTTCTGAAAGGGCGAGAATCGCCTGCGTCGCAAGATCATCGTTGCCACACACCACGACGTCACAGGAATTTCCTTTGGAAAAATAATCCGAAACGACATCGTACGCCTGCTCTGCGATCCAGCCTTCCGCATACTTCTTTTCCACGATCTTATACGAATCATCCAATTTTGCGGAAAGCCCTTTTTCCAACAGTTTTACGTTATAATCCTCCGGCGAGCCAAAGATTTCCAGTATCTGTGCGCCTTTTGGAAATTTCCGGGTGACCGCGTCGCCGTAGATCTCTCCGACCTTTTCACTGTCAAACGAAAGATACAGATCCACATTGGCATTTTCCAGCATCCTGTCGTAGGCGACAACGCGGATTCCCTGCTCTTTGGCCTGTGCAACCACTTCGCTGAGTGCTGACGTATCCACTGCAACAACGACGATCACATCCATTTTCTGTTCGATAAAATACGAAATCTGCTTTTTCTGCGCCGCCACGTCTCCGCCGGCATTCTGCACATTGACCGTGGCTCCGAGTTCCTGCGCCCGCGATACAAATACGTCACGGTCCCTCTGCCACCGCTCAATGACAAGGGAGTCAAAAGAAAATCCGATCCGGATTCCGTCCGAGCCGCTTTTCTTTTGCTGTCCGCCCGTGCCGCAACCGGTCAGTAAAACGACTGCTGCCACACAGAGGAAAAGGCAGATCCACTTTCTGTTTACTTGTTTCATACGTTCCTTCTTTCTACCCTTCGCGGTACTCCGACGGGGTCACACCGACCGTCTTTTTAAAGATCCGGCTGAAATAATTCGGGTCGCTGTACCCGGATTCCACGCAGATCTGCTTGATGCTCTTTTCCTTTTCCCGCAGCAGATTTTTCGCGTGCTCCATCCGAAGTCCGGTCAGATATTCGACAAAAGTCTCGCCGGTTTCTTCCTTAAATACTTTACTAAAATAATACGGGCTGACATTGGCGACACGGCTCACTTCATCCAGCGACACGTCTTTTTGGAAATTATTTCCAATATAATCTCTGGCATTCGCCACAATATCACTGTATTTCTCACTCGCCTTTGCATGGATGATCTCCGCCGCCGCTTTCATGTAATCAAGAAACCAGCTTTGCAGCTGATCCATCGTGGTAAAGCCGGTTACCGTCGCCAGATAATTGGTGCGGTCGCGGAAATGATACGACATTCCTCCCTCGTGAAACGCAATCCGCTCGGCGTACATGACAAGTTCCAGCACTTTCAGGCGGACATCGTCAAGGCAGGAAGCATAATTTTTCTGCATCCAGTCAAAGAACTGCGCGGCTTCTTCCAGCGTCTTCGACACATCCCCGCGTTTGAGTGCCGCATACATCGCATTTTCCGTCTCCATCGGATAATTTTCCTCGACATCCTGCGCTGCCACAAGGTCATTGATGTGCATTACCGTTCCTTCTGCCTTTTTCAAAGCGAGACAGGCTTCCTGATACGACGGATAAATGTCATCCACCGGGCGGATGCTTCCGACTCCGGCACGAAACTGCAGTTCGATGCGCGAGATCAGTTTCTGTATCATATTATCGGTCTTTTCGATGATTTTTACTCGCTCGTTATATTCCTTTTCCGGGGCTGCCGCCGGCACATAAACGACGACTTTATTCGTCATGACCGGGCCCACCGTCGCCGGGAAAAATTCCTTGACGATCTGGCGGAACTCATCGTAAAATTTCTGCGCTTTGACCGACATGCCGACGACATTTGTCATCCTGCGGTTTTCGATCGCGTCGCCGACTTCGATCACAAGGATCATACCGTAATCTCCGGGGATGTCAAGGAGTTCGCGGAAACGCTCCGTATCCCCCGAATAATTATCCTGAAATAAGATCGAATAGATCATTCCGCTCTCAATGATCGGCACGACTGCTTCCAGTTTTTCTTTGTATTCCAGACTTTTTTCCCACCGTCTCTGCTGTCTGCGCACTTCCTCCATCGCCTTTTCAAGCACCGAGACGATACGTGACGTGTTGGCAGGTTTCGTAATAAAATCCATGACTCCAAGTGACATCGCTTTTTTCGCATAATCAAACGTATCGTA
The DNA here is from genome assembly GCA_002435545.1 of Lachnoclostridium sp. UBA6475. Lineage (GTDB taxonomy): Bacteria > Bacillota > Clostridia > Lachnospirales > Lachnospiraceae > Eubacterium_F. The sequence continues at coordinate 161 of DJNB01000234.1, read as the reverse complement.
GGCGGACATTATGATAAAACAGGTTCGCGGGCAGAATGTCTTGATCTCTTCAATCGCCTCTATGCCGTTGATCCCCGGCATCTGGATATCCATCACCGCGATATCCGGCCGGGCGGTGATCGAAGTTGCGGAAGAATTTCGGCCGGATATCGCGGTGATGG
>DJNB01000157.1:18776-20878 GCA_002435545.1 Lachnoclostridium sp. UBA6475 | reverse complement strand
CGCCCGGCCGGTCTTCGCCGTCCGCACTTCGCACATATCTCCAAAATGTTTCGCCACGATCCGCTGCAGGGATTCCAGTACGATCCCCTCGTCGTCTGCCAGCAGTAATTTTATCATGCTCTCACCTCCTTCGGTATTTTAAGCGTAAACCGCGTTCCCTTTCCCTCGCCGTCACTCTCGATCTCCAACACATCTTCTGTCGTATAATACATCTGTAAGCGCTCCAATACATTATAAACACCGATTCCGTTGGATTTGCTGTTTTTCCTATTTTTTACATTTTCGCCGTGCAGCACCCGTTCGATGAGTTCCTGACTCATGCCGCGCCCATTGTCGGCGACTTCAATATAAACGGTGCCGGCTTCCTGCCAGATCCGCAGTGTAACCCAGCCTACCCACTCCACACCGCGAATGCCGTACTGTACGGCATTCTCCACGAGTGGCTGCAAGATCATGGACGGCACAAGAACATTTTCCAGTCCCGGTTCAATCTCCTTCTTATAATGAATGTCTCCGGCAAACCGCACATTAAGAATGTAAATATAATGATCGACCAGCCGGATCTCATCCGCAAGCGTCGCATCTTCGTTGATACGCGACAGATTGTAGCGGAAAAACTCCGCCATATTTTCGATGAAAAGTGCCGTCTTATCGGCATCTTCGATCATCGCAAGCTGCATTCCCGCATTCAATGTATTAAACAGGAAATGCGGATTGATCTGCGACTGTAAGTATTTTAACTGCGCGTCCTTTAACAGCGTCTGCGTTTTCAGTTCGTTTTCGCGCATCTCATTTTCTTTTTCCATGCTGACGCGCTGCGCTTCGACGTATTCGCGGATGCTTCCCATCATCTTGTCAAATGCCTTTGACAAGCTCTCAACCTCATCCCCGGTGCGAAATACCGGAATATCGACGGAAAGATCCCCTGCTGTAACCTCCTTCGCGCGCCCGGACAAAATTTTCAACGGCCGGGTCAGACGCCTTGTCATCATCACAACCATGACCGTATCGCACAATACGACGACGAAAAACATGATCGTACCGACCACTTCCATATAATACAGGGAGTTTTGCAAAAGCAGGTAATTATTGGAATTTCCCTGAAACTGTATGTTGTTCAGGCTGCTGATGTAGCCGTTGAGGTACTCTTTTATTTTGCCGGCTTCTTCGTAACGTTCCCCGTAGGTCTGCACGTCTCTGCCGCGCTTTGCTTTTACTGCTTCCTCGGAAACCTTCAGGTAATTTTTTCCAAGGTAATAGATATTATTTTTCAGTACACTGGTCTGCCGGTCCATCTTCTCTTCCTGCACCAGAGCCAGCTGCTCCGACAGATTCTGCTGGCTGATGTAATACTCCTGCAGCACATTCGAATCTCTCGTTTTCAAATATTCCAGCATCTCCGAATGCACCTTATCCAGTTCTTCCGTCATTTCATTTAACTGCACATTGGTCGCATATACCTGTTCGATCTGAACAAGCACCTGATTGATATTGAGAAACATCATCACGTTGATGACCAGTGTCATGACCGACGTAAATATCAATAATACGATCATTTTTGTACTAATCGATGCCCGTTTCATTTTCCGCCTCTTATCACCTTTTGCTGTATCATCTGATATTCGTTTACAATTCCGTTTTTCTTATATTCCTGCAACGTCTGGATCGCCGTCTGCCCGATTGCCTCCGGGTCGATCGACACGCTCGCTGCAATTACATTTTTTTCCAGTCCTCGTCGGATCTCATCGTTTTCGTAGGCTCCAATGATCTTTACCGAACCCACTTTACTGTAATCGACAACCGCCTGATAGGCATACGCCGTTCCCGTCAACGACAGGCTTACGAGCAGATCCGGACACTGTTTTCCGTCCAGAATAATGTCCCTGACCGCCTTTTCCGTCGCAAATTCATCTTCCCCCTCCAGATACTGCACACGGATCTTTGCTCCCTGCACCTTCCGGCGGATGGTCTGCAAGACCAGATTGCCCTCTCCAAGATCCCCCTTTTTTTCCATCAGCACGAGAACATCGTTTTTCTTTTTGGAAATATTTTCCTGTATCAATTCGGCGTAACTGTCGCCAAGACTGCTGTCATTGACGCCG
>DJNB01000157.1:0-18644 GCA_002435545.1 Lachnoclostridium sp. UBA6475 | reverse complement strand
ATCCCATCGACTTTTTCCGCAATCGCGATGTCCATATATTCCTTTGTGTCATACGTCTGCGACACATTGTCGGAAATCTGTTCTACATAAATATTGTGCTTTTTTCCTTCTTCTTTTGCCGCCTCGTACACCTGCTGCCAATTTTCATCCTCAGGGTTGTCTACAATAAAGGCGTAATGTGCCTCGTAGGACTGCTCTTTCGTCTCCTCCAGACCGGTCTCTGCCATCTGTCTGCGCAGGATGGCGAATCCGCCAAGGGTCACGGCAAAGGCAATGACAATACAGATCAGCATCCCCATAAGCACTGAATTTGGTCTGTTTTTCTTCTTCATACGCTCCCGCAAACCACCTTACTTAACGAAGTTTCTCGCCTCGTCGTTTTTTGTTCATCATTTTATTGCGATACATCTTTTCATCGCTTTCTTTGATATACTGCTCCATGCTTTCCGTTTCTCCGGGCACATGACTCGTAATCCCACAACTGGCGTGGATCGGATATGGTTTCGCACCGGAGCTGTTAAATTTTTCCAGTTCGTGTTCCATTTTCAGCATCCATGCCCGGCCTTCCATTTCCGAGACATCTTTTGCCACTACGACAAATTCGTCCCCGCCGGTACGCGCACAGAGATATTCGCCACGGCATGCTCCGGCTATCGTCTCACACACCTTTTTCAGGGCAAAATCGCCTTCGATATGCCCGAAATTATCGTTGATGTGTTTCATTCCGTCCAGATCAATGACACACAAAAACAGCGGCAGTTTTTCCTCTCTTGCCTGCCCCAGCAGTTCACCGCCCTGTTTTTCCAGCCCGCGCCGGTTGTACCAGTCAGTCAGCTCGTCGCGGTCATACATATAAGCCAGTTCATCGATCAACGTCTTCATTTTGTCCTCGATCAACAGGTCATGGATCTTATTGCCGATATTGATATTCCATCGGAAATACAGATTTGCCGTATCGTTGTAATGCCAGAATCGAAACACTTCATAACCATAGCAGTGATCCTGAAAATGAATGGGCGCAAAATACCACACCTGCGGTTCTTCATTTACCATTTCGCGTGGAAGAAGTTCCTGCCGTTCAAATGGGATCCGCACATCCTTCTGCGGCTCATTATCCTTGATCTGCACGCAAAGTTCCATCTGATCCGTGTAATCCTCATATCCATTGGCATCGTGAAGCATCTCGCAGAGGCACAGTCCATAATCCCGGATCCCATACATATTCTTATGAAATTCCGCGATCAGACCGGCAATATCTTCGATGGACTCCGCCTGGCTGAGATAAATGGACATATAATCAAACTGCGTGGCACGGTTATGCTCCGCCTGTACTTTATCGTATTCTTTCTGCTTTTCCAGGATGATCTGCTCTCCTGCTTTTACCATACAGCCACAGGATTCTCTTGCCAGAATTTCTGCTTCAAAACATATTTCTTCCTTTTTTTTCCAGTCTTCTTTCCCTTGATTTTGTACGATCAAGCGCACTGCCTCTTTCCCCATTTTTTGAAAAGGAACCCGCATCGTCGTAATCGCAGGCGTAAAGGAAAGTGTCTCCTGCAGGCCATCAAAACCACTTACGCAGATATCTTCCGGTACCCGGATCCCGCGTTTGATCAGTTCACTTGTCACTGCCAGCGCCATGTGATCGTTTGCACACATGATCACTTCCGGAAATCCGTCCGCAAGAAACCAGTCGCAGGCCTCCACTCCCATATTATACCAGTAATCTCCGTAAAACATCTGGTGTTCCGTCACCGGAAGTTCATATTCATGCATGGTATTGAGAAAACACTGCATTCTTTCTCTGGCATCCCAGTACGTTTCCGGACCGCTCATAAAACAAATTTTCTTTTTCCCATGCAGCTCAATAAAATGACGGATAAGCCCTGCCATCCCCGTCGTGTTTTCCACCAAAAAAGTAACCGCACCCTCTACTTTTTCACGTATGCTGACAACCGGACAATGGCAGTATTTTTTTACATTATCCAGAATCTTTTCCCGGCTGCTTTCTTCCGATATCGTATCAAGCGCCAGGATCACTCCTGAAAATTCTTGGTAGTCCGGGAGATTCCAGATCATGCGGTCACCGATATAATGCTCATTATTGTGCCCGTACTTTCCATAATTTGCAAAAACCGCAACATTATATCCCTCTTTTTGTGCTTCTTCAATAATTCCCTGACACAGGCGCGTCTGAAATTCATCCTTCACCCGTTCAGCAAATACCCCAATGGTTTTTCGTTCATTCTGAAACATGGCTGCCTCCGTTTCAAATCCTTACTAACAATTTTCTTAGTTATGATGTTATCACAGAATTTGTCATCTTACAAGCACTATATTACGGTATTTTTTGAAAAAAATGTGTTTTAACGTGTCTTGTAAGACCTTTTTAGATATGGTAATATATAGGTATAAATGCCATGCTTTTTTATGAAAGGGGATATGACGATGAAAAAACTATTATGCGTTCTATGCAGTTTATTATGTTTTCCATATTTTTCCATGTTTGTGTGGAGCACACAGGACACGGTAAGTTCCAACACGGCACAATCTCTTACTACACAGGAGACTGCTTCCACCTCGAATGTGGCTGTGCCGTATTATCTTGAAAAAATCGGTGCGGCTGATACGGCCGCTACGCTGGGTGGCTATCCAATGAAAGAAACGGTTGTCGCGATCATTGACACGGGTGCCGAACTGGCTCATGAAGACCTTGCCGATTCTCTCTGGACGAACGAAGCCGAATTAAACGGAGAAGATAATGTTGATGACGACGGCAATGGTTTTATCGATGACATCTATGGCATCGACCTGATCAATGACGTCCCAACTCCCAATCCGAAGGATCCTTCTGCGCCCCTGCGTTACGGGGCACCGGAAGACGACGCCACGGGAAGCCATGGCACACACGTAAGCGGCATTGTCGGCATGAATCCAAACAATACGGTCGGTTCTTCCGGCGTTGGCTACCGGGCAAAGATCATGATCGTTAAAGCCGGCAACCGGAAAGAGGGTTTTTCTTTTGCCAATGCTGCGAAAGCGGTACAGTATGCTGTCGCGAACGGTGCGGATGTGCTCAATTTATCTTTTGGAAGTTATATACAGAATGATACTTTCGCCGCAGAACTTTTGGAAGCTTCCAAAAGCTGCGTGGTCGTCGCTGCCGCCGGCAACGATGGCAAAGCTGCCTCGGATTCTGTGCTGTATCCGGCAGGCTACCCTTATATCATCGGTGTGATGGCCAGTGATCCCCAGGATGAGATCTGTTCTTTCTCCAATTATGCGGACTGCCTTCCCGCTCCTTATGATATCATCTGTCCGGGAGAATCGATCTACTCTACCTCCCGCTACAATTCTTATGAGATTAAGAGCGGAACTTCGATGGCTGCCCCGATGGTTTCCGGAAGCGCCGCCGTGATCATGGGATTTTTAGAGGCAAATAAAACCTATGACAGCCGCGAGGCTCTTCTTACCGATACCAAAAAATATCTCTATATGAGTGACTCCGTATACACTTACACCACCGAATCCGGACTGCTCATCATCACGCCGCGGCTCAACCTGAAAAATTCACTGCTTCATATTATAGAAGATCTGAATTTAGACGCTGACGCCGAGACATCGGATGTAACTGCCTCTGCTGCTCCGACCGGGACACCGGCAACGACACCGGCCGCCCCTTCCCCGGAACTCAGTTCCACACCGGAGCCATCTGGTGTACCGGATAGTACTCCTGATACGACACCTGTCGTATCTCCGACCGGGGCACCCGTATCTCCGTCTGAAGACCCTGTGTCTCCGTCAACGGCACCGACGCTCCGTCCGACGCAGAAACCGACGGCGGTTCCAACCACAGCGCCTGTAACAACTCCTGCGGCAGCTCCAACCAAAAAACCAACGACTCCGATACCGGCAACCGCAGTTCCGACAAAGAATCCTGCGACGCCTTCCGGGGCACCGACGCTCCGTCCGACGCAGAAGCCGACGGCAGTTCCAACGAAAAAACCGGCGACGCCTTCTCCGATACCGGCGACTGCGGTTCCAACGAAGACTCCTGTAACGCCGGCTCCAACCAAAAAACCGGCGACTCCGATACCGGCAACTCCGGCTCCGACAAAGAAGCCAGCCGCTTCTTCCCCACTGCCAACCGCCGCCGTGCCAACGAAAAAGCCACCGGCTCTTTCTCCGATACCGACAGCTTCCGCTCCCGCAAAGACCCACACACCGGCTTCGGCGGAGCCTGCTGCAGCCCCTGTTTCCACTCCTGCCCCAAAGACTTCGGAAACTTTTAATACCAAAACACTTCGGATCAAAATAAGCCGGATCAAAAAGAAAAAGAAGAACTATGTTACCATAAATTGGAAAAAGGTAAAGATCGCTTCCTGCTACCAGATCCGGATTAAAAATAAGAAAAAAAATGAGACACGATGGCTGTACACGAAAAAGACAAAGATCACATTAAAGAAAACCAAATATATCCGGATAAGCATCCGTGCTCAGAAAAAGATCGGGAAAAAGACCTGGTCGGGTCCTTACAAAAAAATATAACCACGTTTTCACTGTTATGTCACAGGATACGCAGGGCACACCATTTAAAAAATCCGCACCATTTAAAAAACCAGCACTTCGGCAGTTTACCCAAAGTGCTGGTTTTCTTATTCTCTCATTCTCCTATTATTTTGCTTTTACTACTGCCTTTGTAGAAATTTTACCTAAGACTCTATCTGCCCCTTTCTTCTTAAATGGACGTATCTTGTAATAGAATTTTCTTCCTTTTACAGAATAGGTATCCCGGTAAGATTTCTTTTTCTTCGTTACAACGGCAAATTCGTCATATACACCATACTTACTTTCTGCACGGTATATGATATAACCGTCTGCCTTCTTATGCTTCTTCCAGGAAACGCGGATGCTTCCTTTTTTGGCTTTGGCTTTTACCTTGCTCACTTTTGCTTTGAACACGGCAGCCTTTGCCGGAGTTCCGGTTCCGGTGGAAGCGGAATCCTGTGATGTCTGTGATGCAGACGCCGCAGCTGCTTTATCCACCTTAACAGAGATTGCATAAGCACTCATCGGACTGTTATCTTTCTTATTCTTCGCAACAGCTACCACTTTGTAATAATACTTACGTGCTTTTTTGCTCTTGCTCGTATAACAGCTTTGTTTTACGTTAGCAACAAGTTTATATTTTCCACCGGCTTTCTTCGAACGGTATACATTGTACGATTGTGCCCCACGCACACCTTTCCAGGTAATGCGGATGCCTTTCTTGCCAATTTTTTTGCGTCGTACAAATGTCGTTCTTGGCAACCTGGTGCTCTTCTTAACATTCGTATTTGGTTCCTGTCCCGTCGGTGTATCCGTCACAACCGAACCCGGTGTTGTTCCTGCTGTCGGTGTTTCTGCCGGTTTCTGCGTCGGTACGGCAGTTGGTGTCACCGTCGGTGCCGCCGTTGGTTTCGCGGTTGGCACCGTAGTCGGTGTCGCCGTCGGTACAGCCGTTGGTTTCGCGGTTGGTACCGTAGTCGGCGCCGCCGTCGGTACTGCTGTCGGTGTTACGGTTGGTACTGCTGTTGGCGTCGCAGTCGGAGCCGCGGTCGGCGTTGCTGTTGGTAGTGGTGATGGAACCGGAGTCGGTTTCACAATACATTGAATGGAAACTTCCTTCTTAACAATGCTTCCTGCATTATTTTCAAGTTCAAATTCATACGTTCCGTTTTCGCTTACCACATACGTTTTTTCACTGTATGGCTTACCATTGACACGAACTTCTTTTACTCCGGAAAGTCCTCCGTCCGTTTCAATTGTAAGCGTCGCTTTTTCAACCGCTTTTGTCGGAATTCCTGTAATGGTAAGAACAGGATCCTGTGTATCTTTCTTAACAGAGACTTTTTCGGAAATTTCATTTCCCAAAATATCCTTTGCATAAACGATAACGTCGTAAACACCATCCGGAAGATTGTCAATTCCAAATGCATTTTCAAACAATGATGTCTCTGTCATCGTTGTTACTTTTCCGTCTACCTCATACCGGACTTCTTTCAAAGGTGCTGTACCGCGCTGTACCGTTGCCACGATGGCAGCATCCTTTTTATTGGTAAATTCACCTTCTTTAAAGTTTGGAGCCAGATGGATCGTCGCAGCTGATTTTTGAATCATCGCCTGCTCTGACGAAACGATCGTGGTATTATCATACAAATCTACAATCTTTGCATAAACCACAAAATTCATTTCCTCACTCAACGTTACCGGAGTACCGTCATACGTGATCCAATCTCCGTCTTTATCCAGTTTTTCACCTTCTTTTACAATCTGGTATGAAATGGATTTCACTCTGGAAGGTTTATCCTCTCCCTTGATCTCCATCAAGAAACCATCGGAAGATACTAAGATCTTTCCTTCCTCGGTATCAATTTCATTTTGCGTTCCATTCACATCGGTCAAGGTGATGGATCCGGTCGGATCCACAACATCCTTAAAGCATGCACGAAGGACTTCATCTTTTCCTACTGTGTACAGGAACTTCTTATCTTTCGAAACAAGCTGATTCTGCGAATCGTACCAGCCGGTAAAGGCATATCCTTCTCTCTCTGTTGCCAGCAGCTCCAGGTCAAAACCGGTGTTGGCATCATAGTGATATGGATTTTCCGGCGAAACTTCAATGCTGGTTGTCTCCGCGGAGGAAGATTCACTCTGAGCGATCAGGCAGTCTTCACCACACTGTACTTTTCCTCCTGTTTCCACAAGCAGGGCAACGTCATATTCATTACGAACCGTGTACGTAATGATCTTGGATTCTTCGCAGGAATCCGTCTTAGCCGTCACTTTGACGCGCACATTCATCGGACGCTCGCCTTCCGGAATACGGGAAAATACAATCTTATCTCCCTGAATCTCCGCAACCGGACTTTCAACAGAAGCCGATTCCGCCGTCGATGTTTCTACAGTTGTCGTCTCTTCCCCTGCATATTTCTGATCTACAATCTTATAGGAAAGTTTTACATTGTCCTGGGTATGTGTCTTATGCACTTCACACAAAGTCACATCGGTCTGTACGTCAAACTGTCTCTCCGGTTTCGCTCCGGTTCTCGGTACATCGACATACTCACCATCCGCACGGAGTTCGATCGCACAAGTACATTTTTTACGCTTCAATGTAAGTGTGTATACATTCTCCATATCGCCTTTTGTAACTCGGATCGACAATACATCGCCATCCCAGAATTTTTCAATTTTCACATCTTTTCCACCGGTTGCATATACTTCCGGAAGCTTCTCTTCCGGATATCCGTATGGAACATCTACCGTATAATTTCTACGATATGGTTTAAACTCTTCATTGAGTTTTACACCATAGGCAAGATCCTCGGCACTACCTACAACCAGCGTGTTAAGACAGGTTTCATCCGTATAAACATGCGTTGTAAGTTTGCCTGTCACATCCTGTGCCGCAATGGTAAACACTTTTGTCGAGGTCGACGGATCAAGCGGTACCGTTCCGGAGTCCATCGTCTGTGTATCGTACTGCTTCCTCATCAACGGTGTCTCTCCTGTCACCTGGATCGTTCCGTTCTCAACGGATGCCGTCACTTTTCCGCTGTAAACAGCAGCTTCTTTCAAAGGAATCTCATTCTGTTCATCCCCTACACAGTAGAACAACTGGTTTTCTACCTCGTCCGCTGTATAAAGGTATACATTTGGCCCCTTCGTCAAGTACTCGACATAGAGAATCGCTGTCGTCGTGTTGTCTGCGGCATCTGTAACTTTCATCTGATAATATCCGTTTTCTGACAGATTTACCGAGTCATATATTGCGGAAAGTGTTGTCGGCTCTCCTGTTACTTCAATGCCATCTCCCAGTGGTTTAGCGTCCGTCGTGCCCATATCCACTTTCTGGATCTCCACCTTCTTGATCTTTTGATCGGCTTTGATATCATAGGCAATATAGGCATTGGCCGTCGTATAATCTTTGATCTCAGCTCCGGTTTCATCTACAAGACTCAATTTCACATCCGGCCAGTTGTCCGTTTTCTCTTGAATCTTTTCCGCTTCCTCTTCAAAATTATCGATGTTGATCGTTCTCTGCTTGATATTACCGGAACTGTCTTCCACGATAATATGGTACGCACCATTTTTCCTAATCTTCAAAGTACCTTTTGCAAATTGGTTGTTGACGAGTGTATCGGCTCCATTTCCACCAATGCTGACAGAATTAAGCATCACATCGTCATAAGCATATACCGGAATCTCCAATACGGTTCCCGGCTGGAATTTGGTTCCACTCGTTGGAAGGGACTTTCCAAGTATAATGACCGGATTCACTTTATCGTCCGGTACATCACGTCCGGTATCTCCTTTGTCACGATCCGCATAGTATTCTACCATACGGTCAAAAGAAGCCGTTCCACTGATTACTTTTACCGTAACCGTGTGTTTTTTCAAATCCGTATTTTTGAAATCTACGGTATGCCGTTTGAAGTACTCACCGGCAACCGTCTCACCACTTCGGTCAAGGTACTGTTTTGTCACATAACCAAAACTGTTATTACTGGAAACTTCAATGTCACCTTCATAATAGAAATCAATGCTTCTTGCATAAGTCGTAAAGGTAAATGTGTTTCCTTCTCCTCCGATACAGATATCACTGTTATATGGCAGTACCGTTCCTTCTTTTACAGAACCGATATCTTTATCCTGCCACTTGGTTCCTCCCGTCTGATCCTTAAATTCAAAGACCGGATTGTCAGTCCGGATATTGCATCCGGATAACGTTGCATCAAAGGTAATATCTTTAAACGAACCTGTCGTCGTATCGGCAATTCGCAGTACACCGGATCCTTCTTTTTGTGCAGTTACTGTAATGTAACCTGTTTTCACGTTGTAAGCTGCACTCTGCAAAAGCTTATTCTCTGCCACTTCGGCTTCTCCATCTTTGTTGATCTTCATCTCCGTAAGTGTGATATTGCTTCGCTTCGTCGTATCCATTGCTGCCTGTGTACTCAGCGTAATGTTAACCGGATTTCCTACTGTCAATGAAACTTTTTCCAGACAGTCAAATCGCGTTGCCGGAACTACTTTACCATAAGCAGTATTATTTCTCTTTTCGTATTCCTCTGCTCCGCTCTTCATCGTAAACTGCAGATTTGCTGCACCGATCGAATCCTGCGGATCAAACGCGGTAAGCGGCACATACATTTTTCCACTGATCGTGTGTGTCGTTCCTGCCTCAATCTTTTTCCCGGTACTTACCGTACCTGAGGTATCTGTATATCCAAGATAATCAAATACCGAATTTCCATCTCCATTGCCTAACAGTGCTGTCCTTTTACCATCAGCGTCCACATTAGCGCTCACGATAAGATCTCCACTTGTTATTTCCAATGAAGTATATTTATCTTCACTGCCATCGGTCTTTCCGTCGCTTCGTTTTACCTCGAATTTAACATTATCAGCGTCTTTTACACCTTGGTTGCTGACTGTCATCTCCACATCGGCAAGCACACAGGAAATACCATTGACTTTTTGTCTTTCGAGAGAATCGCTGGCTGTGATCTTTACATCATCAATGGAAAGTTCTGCCTTTTCTCCCACGACAATTCTACCGGAGCCATCCTCTTCGTTGACGGTACTCAGTATGTTTCTGTTCTCCGAATACTCCGGATCTTCCTGTACTTCAAAGTAGATATATCCACCGGCAATGTTCGAAGGAAGCGCATTGCATTTGATGGCATCCGTCTGCACCTGCTGTCCGGCAAGAATATTGTCGGTCACTTCCCACTCGGCAAGTGTTACACTTTCGCTTCCCCCTTTACCGGCTGCTTTCAATGTCACATATGCCGGATTGGCCTTGCTGGCACGGATCGCAGCATCACCGGTATTGCGGAAGGAAACACTTCCGTTCAGTTCTGCGCCTGTTACGAAATTATTGGAATCAAACGTGATGGAGGCTTCGCCGATCTTCTGTTCGCCGATTCCATACGTGATCGCATAAATTCCTGAAGTTGCGGTGACATTATCATCCGGAACATATTCCGTGTAATCCTCACCATCAAAAGTCATTGTCTCTTTCTTTAACTTGGTCATCGTACCTTTGGTCAGAATCGTCAAGGTTCCACGTTCATTTTCTTCGGTCTTTTTCCCAAGAGCGATCTGCGGACTGTTGAAGATAAACTGATCTTCTCCGCCGCCTTTATCCTTATCGAAGAATGCTGCTTGTGCCTCCTCGGAAGTAAGCTGCTGCGATACAGAATCTTCATAAACCTGCATATGATTCATCGCAAGCATAAATGCTTCTCCAAACGTTTTCACGTCTGGATCGTATTTGGTCACATAAAGCGCATTATTTACCGTATTTGGCACGGTCTGCGTATATACAGCAGAGATATTACCATCTCCATCCACGCCAATCGTCGCTTCTGCCTGTGAATTTCCACGGTCTTTATCCACTTTAAACAATGTATTTACCGTGATCGTTTTGGTGGTGCTATTTAATGCATTTCCAAGATTTTCCTCATTGATTACATACGTAATTCCATTCATGCTGTACATAAGGAACGTTTCTTTCTTGTCAGAATCCGTAAGTTTTCCGTTAAGGAATTTTAAGTTTGTGAAGTTCGGTGATTCTACTTTTTCATCAAGACTTCCGTCGACGTACACACCATCTTTGTCATCACTGTCGTCATAATCGACAAGTGTTTTCAAGAGAACCGGGGTATCAAACTTCATTCCCTTTTTCTCTACCGTACCGGTTCCGGATTCACCCGGTACCTCCTGGTTTGCGATCGCTGCTTTCTGTACGTACAACTTTTTAATCTTTACAAACTCATCGTCAAACGTATCTTTCTGCTCTGTCGTATAGGAAAGGAAATATTCATCCCCTGTGCCTTTCGTGATCTGCACATCTTCCAGACGGGTTCCCTGAGCTTTCCATTCATCTGTCGGCTCCAGATCATAGGTCTGGTATGTGCCATCCTCCTGTTTTACACTATAATGGAGTTTGGAATATTTACCATACAGATAATCTGTTGTCAAAGCATACTGATAATTGGCGCTTGCATAAGGATCTCCTGTTCCGCTTTCGCCGTCAGCGTCGTTTCCTTCGGCATCTTTATCGTATTTCTCTTGATACGTTTTTTTACGTTCTGCCAGCTCGTCTTCTGTATAGGCTTCAGTATCCGCAAAAATGTGGACATCCGATGTTGATCCGGAAGGAAGGAAACTATAACCGGTTGTCGTTCCATTTGCATATCCTTCTCTAAGAACCACGGCATTTGTAAATCCTGTCGACGATGCAGTGTCTGCTGTGTCAAATTCTGCCGTTTTCACATCCATCAGCTTACTTGCCGCTTTCAGCTGTTCATCCGCTGTCCATTCTTCCGGAATGCTCTTCTCTGCCTCTTCATTATAAGACGTCCAGGTCACTTTGATCTTGCTGCCTTCTACGACAGCATCGAAATCCAGATCCCCGGTACTTTCTACTTTGCCGTTTTTAATATCTACTACAATATACTTTTGCTCTGAAGTTTCATCCACCGGATTGACAAGTCCCATCGCCTCTGTTCCTTCTTCTCCCCCAACTCCGGTACTCGTTGTGGAAAGTTTGGACAGTACAAGCTGGGTGCCATTCACGATATGATTTTTTCCCGGGCGGCTTATGGTATACAGTACATAGTTCGTATCTCCTACCGTCAGCAGTTTATAATCCGATGCACTGTTAAAACCGCTTCCCAGTTCTACTGCCGATGCGTTGTTACCGTATCCGCTTACCTGGAATTCATCGATACCGCTGTCATATGCCTGTGCGGACATGTCATCCTGGGCGGCATTATCATCCGAAGAATTGATATTCTGCAGTCGGAAGTAGTTTTGCGGCTTGGAAACCGTTACCGTAGCTCCTGCCACATCGCTGTCAACCTTTTCCTCGGTTCCTCCCATCTCACGCCCGGCAACCTGCCAGGAGAAGAACCATGGATCTTTGTTTTCTTCCTCTCGTTCCCGGTCAAATCCCGCTTTACATCCGACAACATCCATCTCATAGGAGAAGAATAAGAATACCACGCGGAATCCCACCGCGGCAGAGGTAATAAATTCATCTACCTGCGTATCTTTATTGATCGTGAACGCAAAGGAAACGGATACTTTTACATATATTTCCAGTTTCGCCAGATCAACACCGACACCAGCACCGGCTTCCACGTATAGTTTTGGATTTAATTTTAATCCTGCAAATGAAACGTCATTTTGGATCGTGGTCGTTCCATCTGAATTCTTTACTTCCTTTTTCTCAAGTTCGATTCCGGTCTGCGCTTCAAGTCCCATACCAACCTGTACATATACATAGAAGATTGGGCATGTCTGGAAACGATACTGCAGCCGGATACTGCCCTCGATAGCAAGTGCGATCATCGCGGAAGAAAATTCATACTTACCGGTCAGCTTGCTGTATTTCCATACAAAAGACATATTGACTGCAAAATCAATGCTTGCTTTGTCTTTCATCGGGGATGCACTTGCCGGGCTTCCGTTATTTCCCTGACCATCGGATTTACCAGCCTGTTTTTTCAATTGCTTGAAAATGTTATCGCTTGGGCTTGACATGGCTTCCTTCATTTCCTTCAAGCCACTTGCACCCATGACATCTTTTTCCGTTTCACTGCTTCCCTCTTTGCTTGCACCAAAGATCGGAGTTCCCACGGAAAACCCGATTTCATCGTCGTCTATCATAAAGGAACCAAAACCGGCACCGATATTAAGTCCCGGCAGATCGATTCCCGGTGACGTATTTGCAATACTTGGCTGATTTGCCGTAGTTCCCTTGTCGTCTGCCGGCGCCTCTGCCGGCGAAGTATCCTGCGATTCAAAAGCCTGTGCTGCCGGCTCCGGAACCGTATAGAAACCACCGCGTTTTGTCGAAGTTATCTTTTCTTCGCCGCCGGTTGTCACACGGGAAGTAATATAATACGTCTCATTTCCGTGCAGACAGCCAAGGTAGCCATTGATCTGGTCTTCTGTCTTCGCTGCAACAAATCCGTTCGGCATCTTCGTTTCATATACTTTAATCTTCGTCGGATTTTTATAATCGTTGCGCAGATTTCCCTTCCAGTTCGGTGTCCATTCATATTTATTCGTTGTTGTATTCATCACCGCCGGACTTGCATCATAACCGGACAGGAAGGATACGGTTCCGCTCGATACCGCACCGTACATTTTGACCTTTCCATCCTTGGACTTGATATCACGGTAGGATTTCTCCTCTTCCGTCATATTCTTTTTCTGCTCTTCCGACGTCTGTGTGGTTACAAATCCCGGAACCACCTGAAACGTCTCATCTCCTTTGGCTCCCGGCGGAACATTTAACGAGGCAGGTGTCACGGCATAATCCACTTTGATCACAACATTTTCTCCAAAATCTGTAATCTGATATGGTTCTCCGGCGCGCAGGATCTTAAGCGGTTCGATACCATCTGCTTCCGTATATTGTCCATCCTTATCTTTATCTTCGTAGATAGATACCATTTTTTCTGCTGTTATTTTCGGATCTCTGACTACACTGACCGAATCCGGTGTGTATACAGAAAATGTAATCGTATTGGATACAATATCCTCATCTGCGATCGGAATATCCGCATTTCCTTCATACACTTTATTGGCATAAAGAATCTTTGTACCATCGTTTAAGCCAAAATTGATCTTGTTGTAATTCTTTATCTTGGCTAACTTATGTTCATATGTCTTTGTATCTGTTTCAAAAGTAACAGAACTTCCGTTGACTTTTATGTTTTTCTTAATGTTTTCTAATTTCTTCTGCTTAGCCGCCTCATCGTCTTTTTCTGTCATGGAAGAATCGCAGTTAATAAGCAGACTCTGATAACGGTTGTATTCGCAGTTCAACGTATAATCTGCCGTAGCAGACATACGTCTTCCGTTATCGGAATACTTCACGGTCGCAGAACCGCCGGAAACATTGTCATTCACAGTGATATTGCGGCTTCCTTCTTTTAATGTCACCTTATCCAGTTTGTAAACACCCAGTTTTTCGGACTCTTTTACTTTCAATTCTGTTCCAAAGTAAAATTGTCCATCCGCATAGAATCCACCTTTTTCAACGGTAATGGTCGGCTTCAATCCGTCTTTAACCGCCTGCACATTGCCGTCGGAGCAGCGATCCATACGGGTTTTATCGGCACTGTCACCGGTACTGATATTTAACGTGGTCTTTTTTTCCAGCCAACGGCGCCGCATCGCAACACTAAAATCGCTTACTCTGGTCTCACGGCCACGTACCGTGTCTCCACGTTTTGACACAGCCGACTTAAACACCAGATAGTTATTGTCTTTCGCATCCGCAATATTGTCAATATTTACCGAAAAACTCTTTGTTTCGTCTCCATTTCCAAATCTGGAAAAGATGCCATAGGCTGCTTTCTGCAATTCGGAATTCAAACGGTTTTTCATATGACCATCGCCACTGTCAACCGTATACTCTGTCTTCTGAGAGGCAAAATTGTAATCGCCGATTCCTACTACCAGGCCGCTGTAATATTCTCTGGCCCAAAACAGGCTATAACTGGTCTTTGCCCAGAAAGATCCTGCCATAGTACTAAACATATTCTGCATATCGTCTATCTTGACATACGTATTGGTGCGGTATTTATCATTTAAAATATCACCGCTGCTGCTCTTTGTATTGCCATTGATATCTCTTACCGGATACGTATCATCCCCAAGCAGACAGGTCTTTTTCCAGCTGCTCTTCAATTTTGCCGTGCTGATACTGTAAGAGTAATCTCCGGCTGCCTGTGCGGACATCTCCCCTTTATCCGCTTTTTCATAAGATACTTCTTTGTCCCCATTTTTAACCGCTTTTGCTTTTACTTCTTTGCTGTCATTTTCCGTGATTGCCTTATCACTTTCTTTGACACGCGCCGAGGCATCTTTCGCTTCTTTGCTCTTCGAAGCAGTTGCCAGATTGTCCTTATCCGCTGTATCTGTGTTAAACAGATTCACCCGGATCTTCTGTGCATCTTCTTTGATGCTGCCGCCCTTGGCATTGCTCAGTTCAATCGTAAAATATTTGTCTTCTTCCGACTTTTTATTGTCATTCAGAAGATCAATCTCAATCTCCGTACTTTCAATACCACCACTGAAACTTGCCGTAGAGGCAGCTTTTGCATAATCCTCTCCTGCTTTTGCACTTCCATCCACCGTCTTGTAATCTACGGATGAAACGTACTGTGTCGCTCCTGTTCTGGTTAATTTAATCTTAGCTTTTCCTGTACTCTTATCAACTCTCACCTCGCTGAGTGCAAATCCCATTGTGCTTTCGAGTTTTTCCTCGTCATCCCTGATACACATTGACAAGCGGTTGGCAGATTCTGTAAATGCTGCCCCTTCCACTTCATAAATGGTAAAAGATGCCAGTTCCTCTGCTTCATGTTCCTCATCATCTATCGCTTTGACAATGATATCTTTTACCCATTCACCATCTTCAAAGTCTACCTGCAGGAAACTTGTCTTAAATGGCATCTCTTTGTCAAGTGTTACCTCTGTATAACTTCCTTTTGCGTATGCTTCTTCATTTGTAATATGACGGCTGTTGACATTGATCCACAATTTCTGTGAACTCTCTTCCCCGGTCGCCTTTGACAAACTGAGTTTATAATCTGCCTCCACCACACAGATATACTCGTTCTCGTCAAATTCTTTGCTGCTTACGGTCAATGTCTCTTTCTCCCCGTCTGCAGCCGCTTCCCAGGCTCCATCCTTTTTCACATGCCAAAAATACCGGATGTACTCTCCCTTTACCCCTTTGAGAGATAATGTTACTTTATCATCCTCTTTGTCAGCTGCTACATCATAAGAGCTGCTTATCTGCTCTTTTCCGATCGTCCCGTCGGATCCGATCGGATTTTCTACCTTTACGGTATAATCCTTGTTCGATGCAGCATTGGCATATGTTAACTCTTTCTCTTCTTCATCTAAAGCAGCCACCGCCGGTGCAATCGCAACCTTTGCCGTAGCTTTTCCTTTCGTCCCGCCAAGCCGATAGATCGTAATTTTCTTCTCCTCGGCATTTTTTCCTTCTTCTATCGTCACGGAATCATTCTTAAAAGCAAATGTTCCATTTGGAAATTTTTCTTCCCAGGACTCCTCTTCTTCGACGGTTTTCCCGTCATTTCCCGGCACAGATAAATTTCCCTTTTTTTCTGCTTCATACGCATAAGACGATGTTCCCACACTGGTCACGATCATGACACCGGCGAGGAAAACCGCCAACAAACGCTTCCGCAAATGTTTTAAATGTTTCATACGCATTACCTCCTTTATTTTTAGTTATCCTACTTTACTTTATACCATAAAATCCATTTTTTGTCTTGTCATATACATAAACTCCCCCTATATTACACAAGTGGGAATTTTTTATAAAAAAAATTGACATTTTTATAAATTTTCCGTATACTTAATATTAATATAAGGAAGGAGGTTACCTATGTATAAGTTAGCAATTTGCGATGATGATGCACATTTTTCCTCTCAATTAAAAGAGGCTTTAATTTCCAGTCTACATAAACGCAATATCAATTTTGAACTTGTTATTTTCGATAATCCTGCCGAACTTATTTCCTATTATGAAACCGGTAACTCCTTTGATCTTCTTTTTTTGGATATTGTATTTGCCGATACAACGGGCATTAAAACGGCACGCACGCTTCGTTCTTTTAATGCAGACTCCGATATCGTATTTTTAAGTTCCAGCAGCGATTACGCTCTGGAAAGTTTTGATGTCTCGCCGCTGCATTATCTCATTAAATCAGATAAGATGGATAAATTAGAAGAGGCCTTGGAACGCTTTTTCCAAAAACATAAGGAACTAAGCTTTTATATCAAATCCCGCGAAGGCATCCTCGCTCTTCCAATATCTGACATTTTGTATTTTGAAGTCTATGGCCATAATCTTTCGGTTCATTTAAGCAACGGAGAAGGTCACACCTTTTCAGGCACCTTAAAAAGAATTGAAGAAGACCTTCCGATGTGCGATTTTATCCGTGCTCACAAAAGTTACCTGGTCAATATGGCGCACATCACTAAGATTGCACGCTATGAAATCGCGCTTTCCACCGGAAAATCAATTCCGATCAGCAAGAAAAATTATCTGAGTATTATGTCTGCATTTGTAGATTTCTCCGCCGGTTCGGCAGAGATTTGAAAAAGGGAAACGGATGCAGATATAGGTGCATAAAAAACAACCGCCAAACAGATTCACCTTAAAGTGAATCCATTTGACGGTCTTCTCTTTTTAGCACACATTTACTTTATCTTTGTTTTCTTAATCCTGCTCCATTTCCCATAATAATACGTCGCATTATTATAGTTATAATACACAGCCCGCACTTTAATATAATATGTTTTCTTTTTCTTTAAGTTCCGGAAATAGCCTGCGGTAGAATAACGGTCAGCCTGTTTCTTCCCCTTTGTAAAAGCACGGTTTCTCGCCAATTTCACCTGATAATGATCGGCTTTTTTGACTCTCTTCCAAGAAATTTTCCACTCGTTTGTATCGGTTTTCTTCACTTTTACTCCGGTTACCCGCTTCGGTGTCACTTTCTTGTATGTGGAACCGGTTTTATAACTGCTTCCCGAAGATGAATTTCCGGCATATGAACTATTTGAAGTCTTGTTTGTCTGCGTACCGGAAGTTGTCTGTGGCCGTTTTGTCTGCTGTGGTTTTGCTGTCGCCTGAGAACCACTCGTGTTCTGTGGCGTTTTCGTTGCTTGTGGAGCCTTTGTTTCCTGTGGTGCCTTTGTTTCTTGTGGTCCCGCACTTTCCTGTGGTGCCTTTGTTTCCTGTGGTCCCGCCGTCGGCGTCGGTGTCGGATCCGGTTCTTTGTCAAATTCGCCGATAAATCCAACCATATTTCTCCAGCCGTGAAGATCGTTCCACGTTCCATCCCGATACATCTGTACATAATCTTCTTCGCCGCATACCGCATCATTATTCGGCTCGTTAGCCGCCCAGTTCTGGTAAGTCAGAGGACTTCCATCCTGCCATACAAACGTTCCTTCTTCTTTTTCATCTGTCGCACCGATGAAAAATGTCCATTCGTCGATTTCGGCTACTTTTTTGGCAATGGCATCATTTTTCTCCTGCGAATCAATTTTTACAAGCGATCCGCCATTTTCTTCACAAAATCTCTGCGCCACTTTATAAGGAAGCGATGCCTTGAAAAATTTGACTATTTTTCCATCGCATTCGAGTTCTGCGTCCGCTTTCATATCCAATGGAGTCTCAACGATAAATCCGCCATCATTAAAATAGGAAGGCATATCGTTCCATTTGCCATTTGACTGCGTCACACCAAGATAAAATTCACTATCTCCGGCACAATCCGGCTGATTTATCTCCCAATTGGTGTAACTCATTTCACTTCCGCTGTTCCATTTCCAAGCCTTGCCTTTTTCTTCCACGCTTGCGCCAATGTAATAATATTTCCGGATCTGATCCGCGATAAAGTCCTTAATAACATTGTCTTTTTCTTCATCCTCAATCTCTGCCAGACTGCTTCGCATACCCGCAGCCAGTGCATTGATGTCGTTCCAGGAATAATCTTCGTTATAAAGGGTCAACAGTGCATTTCCATTTTTCA
>DJNB01000221.1 GCA_002435545.1 Lachnoclostridium sp. UBA6475 | reverse complement strand
CGACGTGCGCCGCAAGGCGCACTGGAAAAGAGGCTGTACTCCATTCACTGAAGTACAGCCTCTTGATTATGTTCTTAAATTAGATTTTGTATGAGTGAAATCAACCTACTGTGAATTTAGCTTTCAATACTGTAACCTCATCACCTGGCTGATATGGTGAGTTGTCTTTCAAGTTAGGAATGAAGAACATGATTGGGTAGTTCAAACCTGTCTCGGAATCTTTGTCACCGTTCATAGCATCCGTTGGAATTGTGAAAGAGAAGTTGTAAGTATATGTCTTACCCTTCTTAATCTTTCCTTCTTTAACAGTTGCATGTTTGTGCTGTTTGTCTTTCTTAACTTCTTTGAGAGACCATTTCTTACCAGCTTTCTTAGCAATCTGTGCTCTCAACTTAGAGTCGATTACATGGAATGCGAATGGATAAGATCCGTCGCCGCCACCTTTTGTGTAGTTGAAGCAGAATCCAAGTTCAGCAAGGTCATTTTTACCGGAGTTCTTAACTGTTACGGAACAGTTGATCTTCTTACCTCTGTAGTCTTTACCACCGTTTGCCGGATCATAGAATGTTGCACGGCAGAGCCAAATACAGAAACCATTATACTTAAATGAGCTGTAAGGACTCTTGATAGGTGCTGCCCAAGACTCACCGGTCTCAGAGTTAGATCCTGTCTCTTTTGCCAGATCGTAAATAACTGTACCTGCTTTTGCTGCAGCTACTTTTACTTTGCAGGAAAGTTTTTCTTTTCCTACTTTAGCAGTGATCGTACAAGAACCTTTACCTACTGCTGTAACTGTACCGGTTTTACCTTTGCCTTTAACAGTTGCAACCTGCTTGTTGCTTGTAGACCATTTTGCTTTTGCGCTTGCTGTCAATTTAACATCTTTTCCACCAACAGTCAGACTAAGTGATTTTTTACTTAATTTTGCTGCTGCAGATGCATCTTTTGTATCAGCAATGCTAGCGCATGATACAGTAACTGCTACTGCCAATGTTGCTGCTACAATTTTCTTTGATACTTTTGAGAACATAAACATTCTTCCTCCTTTAATTTTAGCGTCCATATTTGTGAAAACCGACAAATACGCACGGCAATATTGTGAAAACATTATAACATTTAAACAATAAGAATGCAAGCACTTATCACAAAAAATTCTTATTTTACAAATTTTTTTCGCAAACTTTAGTCAGCGTTTAAAAAAATGCTTTTTCTTTTTCGAATTTTTTTCTTCCATCGCAGCGATGGCCGCTTCCTGCCTTGCTTTTTGTAATGTTCGAATGGTTTCATCCAGTTTTTTAAACCGCGCTTCCTGCTCTTCTTCCTGCATGCGGGCGAGATAATCAATCTCTTTGCGCACATCATCCGAAACCTGTGAGCTGATCTGAGTCGTCAGTTCGTCGGTATTCTCATTTATGGCCTCCTTTATGATATTAGAGAGTATAGTCTTAAATTGTGTCATTTTATCGCCACAAAAATCTTTTTCACAATCTTTTTTCAGCGGCGTTTTTTCTCCTGATGTAACGATCTGCTGACGAATCTCTTTGAGCGCCACATGATTTGCTTTGAGCTGCTTGATCGAGCGGAATGTCTTTAAGTCATCGTCTGTGTAAATCCGGTGTCCCATTGAATTTCGCGAGATATCAAGTCCCAGTTCTTCTTCCCAATAGCGCAGTACGTGCGGCTCCACTTCCATTACTTTGGCCGCTTCTGAAATCGTATAACATAATTGTACCGGTTCCTTCATAAAATTAAATCAGTCCTTTCCTTTAATGAATACTTGTCCCTCAATTCAAGTATAACATTAAGAGAAAGGACTTCAAGTCTCTTCGTTCTATCTTATAAAAAACCGTTTGACAAAACGCTCCTGCCTTCGACAGGTTTTTCTTTTTTTCTAGGATTTAAAATCCAAATTGGCAAATTTCGTCAATTCTGCCAGCCACTTAAGCTGTACGGTACACGTCGGACCATTTCTCTGTTTTCCGATGATAATTTCCGTAATTCCTTTGCTGTCAGAATCTTTATTATAATATTCATCGCGGTAAATAAACATCACGACATCGGCGTCCTGCTCGATCGCTCCGGATTCACGGAGATCCGAAAGCATCGGTCGTTTGTCATCTCTTTTTTCCACCGCACGGCTGAGCTGCGACAACGCAATGACCGGACAGTCCACTTCACGCGCCAGAGCTTTCAGCGAACGGGAAATGTCAGAAATTTCCTGCTGTCGCGATTCATTTTTATTGCCGCCGGAACCTGACATCAACTGCAGGTAGTCGATGATGATAAGTCCGAGGTTTTTCTCTAACTTTAGTTTACGGCATTTGGAACGGAGTTCTGCAATGCTGATTCCCGGCGTATCATCGATCACAAGGGCCGATTCTCCGAGAATCACCGTACTTTCTGTCAGATCGCGCCATTCCTGGTCTTCCAGCTGACCGGTTCGGATCTTCTGGGAATCGACACGGGAATTCATGGAGATCAAACGTTTGGCCAGCTGTACACGTGACATTTCCAGACTGAATATAACCGTTGTTATGTTGTTTTTGATCGCCACATTTTCCGCTATATTCAATACAAATGCCGTCTTTCCCATGGACGGACGGGCTGCGATCAATATGAGATCCGATTTCTGCAATCCGGCAGTCCGGGCATCCAGATCATAAAATCCGGTCGATACTCCAGTAACCGCCCCCGCATTTTTTGCCGCACTCTGGATGCTGTCAAGCGTCTCCAGCGCTACCTGGCGGATCGGCACAAAATCACTGCCTGCCCGGTTCTGTACGACATCAAACACCTGTTTTTCTGTCTGTTCGAGGATATTTTCCAATTTTTCATTGTCCTGATAGCACTCGTTGGCAATGCCTTCTGTCACCCGGATCAACCGGCGCAGCACTGCCTTTTCCCGTACAATCTCCGAATAATATTTTACATTTGCCGAAGTCGGAACCGCAGCAATAATATTACTGATAAATTCCACACTGCAAAGTTCTGCCGGCACATTCATCTCCTGCAGACGATTTTGAAGAGTCACCAGATCTACCGGCTTTCCTTCCTGATACAACGCCAGCATCGCCTCATAAAGGGTGCGAAACTGCGGATTGTAAAAATCATCCGGCAGCAAAATCTCAGACGCTGTCAAAATTGCCTCCTGATCCATGATCATCGCTCCGATCACAGACTGCTCCGCTTCTGCACTGTGGGGAAGAATTTTCTTAATTACCTGTTCTTCCATAAGACATTATTTCTCCTTTACAACCACTTTCAACTCTACCGTCACTTTCGGATGAAGTTTTACCGGTACATGAAAGGTTCCGATGCTCTTGATGGCATCTTTCATATGCATTTTCTTTTTATCCAGATCGTATCCGAGCTGTTCTTTTGCCGCCTCAGCGATTTCTTTGGTAGAAACCGAGCCAAATGCACGTCCGTCAGAACCTGTCTTGATCGCAAGCACTACTTCTTTCTGCTCCAGTTCTTTGGCAAGTTTTTTTGCCTCTTCCAGACGCTCTGCTTCTAATTTATCATTGTTTTGTTTTTGCAGTTTAAGATCATTAAGATTTTGTTTGGTAGCCTCAATGCCAAGGTTTTTCTTAAACAAAAGGTTTCTGGCATAGCCATCATTTACATTTACTACTTCTCCTTTTTTTCCAAGAGATTTTACATCTTCCAACAAAATAACTTTCATCGCGTTACCTCCGTTTTTCTATACTAACTCACCATCCTGCTGCATCTGCTGCAGGGTCTGGCGCACAATCTCAGCTCCTTCTGCCAGCGTGCAGTTTTCAAGCTGCGCTCCGGCACTGTTAATATGACCGCCGCCACCGAGGCGCTCCATAACAATCTGTACATTGAGTTCGTCGATCGATCTCGCGCTGACATACACCTTTCCTTCGTATTCGGTCAGGACAAATGTTGCTTTTACCTTATCCACATCGAGCAGTTCATTGGCAATCTTCGCCCCTACGATTGTCGGCGATTCGCAGTCATTGGCGTTGCACTGTGCAATCGCAAAATGCTCCATAAATATTTCTGTATTCTGCACCGCCTGCGCCCGGATCTTATATTCATTGATATCACAGCGGAACAGCTTACGGATCCGGCTGATATCTGCTCCGGAACGGCGTAAAAATGCCACCGCTTCAAACGTACGGACTCCCGGTTTATTGAGGAAATTATTAGTGTCGATCATAATTCCCGAATACATCACATCGGCTTCGTATGATTTTAATTTCACTTCATCTCCGACATACTGCAGGATCTCCGCCACCATCTCACAGGCGGAAGAAGCATATGACTCAATATAAGACAATGTCGGATTGGCAAACGATTCACCGGACTGACGATGATGGTCAAGTACGACCAGACTCGATGCCATATTTACAAGATCTGGTTCATCGGTATAAGACGCATGGTTTACGTCCACGATGACAAGCAGCGTTCCACTGGTAAATATTTCCTTTGCCGTCTCTCCACTGATAATAAAATCTTCCGGATAATTTCCATTTTCCAAAAGCATGTTGACAACCGGCCGAAGAGGCGCAGACACTTTATTGATCACGATATGCGCCCGTTTGCCAAGCGAATCGGCAATGCGGTAAATGCCGACAGCACTTCCCAGGGCATCTTCATCCGGCAGACGGTGTCCCATAATGATGACCTGTTCTGCCACTTCGATGGATTCACGCAGTGCGTGTGCCTTTACGCGCGCTTTTACTCTCGTATTTTTCTCCTGCTGGCGGCTCTTTCCACCATAATAAAGCAGGTTGTCTTTTGTCTTTACAACGACCTGGTCGCCTCCGCGGGCAAGTGCAAGATCGATCGCGGTACGGGAATATTCCTGCCGTTTTTTGTAAGTCTCGCCCTGCGTACCGATCCCCATACTGATCGTAATCGAATTTTCCTCTTTGGCATTGACCGTTCTCACATCATCCAAAAGAGAAAATTTATCATTTTGCAGATAGGCAAGGTACTTATGTTTAAACAAGAAAATATACTTGTCCTTTTCCAGTTTTTTCGTGATGGCATCGATCTTCATCATATATTTATTGATCTTTCTGTCGATAACCGCAGACAAAAGGGCACGGCGCACTTCATCCACCTGCTCCAGCGACTCATCATAATTGTCAATATACAGCAAGCCAACATCCAGTCTCTGATCGTTATTTTCCTTGATATAATGAACAATTTCCGTTTCATCATAGATGAAAAATACATAGAAATTGTCTCCCAGTCCCATCGTCTCGGCCTTTTTGCCATTTTCTTCCGTGACTTTATCTACATTCACTTTCTGAATCACCGCTTTATAAAACACATCTTCATTGTGAAAATGAATCTCGGAATTCTGCTCATACGTCTTCGGATACGTCTCCACCGTAAGATTCGGGATCACAGAATCCACTGCAAATTTTCTGCTCACCCCTTCGTTACAGAACTGTCTTTGAAAACTTTTGTTGAACCAGAGGCAGTTTCCTGCATAATCCGCAATTAAAACCGGGATGTCCAGATCATTCGCCAGACGCTTTGTTGTATTATTAAAACGGATGGCATACGTTACAATATCTTTTAACAGCTGCTCTCTCTTAAAGTACAAAAGCAAAAAAGCAATTATCGTATACAGCAGCACATAGATCGTCATAACTGCTCCCGCTTTTACATCCAAAAAATATATATGAACGTTCATCGCCAGCAGCAGCGGGGTCAACATAAGCGGCCACCGCAAATACGAGCGAAGCGTTCCCTGAATTCGGTTGCCCTTCAAATGCTCTCCTCCTTTATTTATTGTCACCAAACAAGGTTTGATGACCTGCGCGTGCCTCAGCACGCTTCCTCTTTACCTGTCACCAAACAAACTAATATAAATTATAGCACAACCGCACATTTTTCGCAACTAAAATAAGCCCTCTGCAAAAGTTTCCTCTTGCAAAGGGCTTACAAAATTTCAAATTAGTCTAATGTGTATGGCATCAAGCTCACGTGACGGGCACGTTTGATAGCTACTGTCAAAGCACGCTGATGTTTTGCACATGTACCTGTGATACGGCGAGGAAGGATCTTACCTCTCTCGGACATGTATCTTCTCAGTTTTGCAACATCTTTGTAGTCAATATAATCATGCTCTTTATCAGAACAGAATGCACATACTTTTTTTCTTCTACGAGGGCCTCTTCTTCTCATTGGAGAATCAGAACCATTTCCCTTGTTATAAGCCATTTGATTTACCTCCTTTTAGTTAAATGGTAAACCGTCTTCAATTCCATCCGGAATATTCATAAAATCGTCATCTGCAGCCATAGCCGGCTCCGGTGCTCCACCACCAAAATTATTGGATGCGCCGCGGGATGCATTGGCATCTGCTGTGCTCTTTCTCTCGGCAAATTCAATCTCCTCTGCCATGATCTGAACACTATACACACGCTCACCGTTTTTGTTGGTATAATTGTCATTCTGTACACGTCCGGTCAGCAGCATACGTGAACCCTGTTTGAAATATTTTTCAACAAATTCTGCCTGCTTGCCAAATGCCGTACAGTTAAAGAAGTCGGTATCGGTATCGCCTTGACGGCTAAATCTACGGTTTACTGCAATACTAAATCTAGCGATTGCCAACGAATTTTCACCCTGAGAATAACGAAGCTCAGGATCTCTCGTCAAATTACCCATTAAAATTACTTTATTCATG